>NZ_JACIUW010000026.1:0-59273 GCF_014145825.1 Stenotrophomonas sp. I18B00994
CCGGCCGCTGGCCGGCAACTGCAACATCCTGCCACCGTTCGTGGGGTTGCCGGCCAGCGGCCGGCACTACCCGTGCGCGTTTACGCGCTGATGCCGTATTCCTTCAGCTTCTTGCGCAGGGTGGCACGGTGGATGCCCAGCATCGCGGCGGCGCGGCTCTGGTTGCCTTCGCAGTGGTTGAGCACTTCCACGAACAGCGGGATCTCCATCTCGCGCAGCACGATCTCGTAGACATCGTCCGCGTCGCAGCCATCGAGGTCACGCAGGTAACGGCGCACGGATTGGGCGACATGTTCACGCAGCGGTGGCCGGGGAGCGCCACGACTGTTGTCAGGACGAGAGAGGACAGCGTTCAAGGGGGTTCCCGATTCGGTGGGCCCGTGCGCGCGGTGCGCGCGGCCGGACGAGGTGGTGGCGGCCAGTCTAGCGCGAGCGTGCCCGGCCTGCCACGGCCGGTCGCCTTTTCACGTTCAGAGGAAGTCGAAGGTGAATGCGACGGTCGATGCGGAGGGCTCCTGCACACGGAAGGCGACGCGCGCGCTCTGGCCCGGTTCCAGCAGGGCGGCGCCGGGGTTCTCGCCAAGGTACTGCGCAGGCGTGAACACACCGCTGCCGATCACCCGGCCATCAGCATCGGACAGTGACAGGCGCAGGTCCGGCCAGGCCTGTGCCCAGCGTGCGTCGTTGCGGATGCTGGCCTGCACCTGCAGCACGCCGGCCTGCCCGGGCAGCGGCCGGATCTCGCGGCTGGTCATGGTGAAGGCGGTGGGTTCATGCCAGGCCGGCAGGCTGCAGCGCAGGAGGCCGCAGAGCGTGCCCAGCCAAGCACGGTTGCCGGCGTCGGCGGCCAGCCGCGCACGGTCGGCCAGCACGCTCTGCAGCACCAGCAGCAGCGCCAGCCCTGCAACCAGCAGCCAGTGCCAGCGCGGTGCCGGCAGGTTGCGGGGGCGCGCACTGCCAAGGAAACTCGGCGCGTCAACGGCGGCCGTCGTCGCCGGCACTGTAACCGGTGCCGACGCGATGGCCGCAATGTCATCAACGATGACAGGCGCATCGTCGCGCTGCATCTCCGCCGCCACATGCGCCGCTTCGGCGGGCCCGGCTGGCACCTGCATGACAGGCGACGCGTGTTCTTCCGGTTCCTGCGTGCGCGCATCGGTCGAAGGCACGGGCGAACCTTCCGGGGCGGTGCGCAGGAAGGTTGCCAGAGGGCGTCGCGGTGGGTTCGGCTCGGACATGCTCAGGGTGCGGGCTCGGATCCAGCAGTCATTCAACCACGATCAGGCGCGGCGCACGCCGGTGATGCGCATCCAGTCGCCATCCTGGGTCGCCTGCAGGTCGTCGAACCATTCGGCATAGCGCTGCAGCAGTTCACCTTCCTGGCCGTGCAGGATGCCGGACAGGGCAATACGGCCGCCGGCGGCCACGCGCGCGGCCAGCAGCTCGGCCAACGCGTCCAGTGCCGAGGCGAGGATGTTGGCGACCACGATCGGGTAGGTGGCGACCGGTTCGTCCGGCGGCAGGTACACGTGCATGCGCGCCTGTTCGCCGTTGCGCTCGGCATTGTCGGCGGTGGCGACCAGGGCCTGCGGATCGTTGTCCACGCCAATGGCCTCAGCGGCGCCCAGCTTCAGCGCGGCAAGCGCAAGGATGCCGGAGCCGCAGCCGAAGTCGAGCACGCGCTGGCCCTGCAGCAGGCCATCCACGGCCAGCTGGTCCAGCCAGCGCAGGCAGAGCGCGGTGGTCGGGTGGGTGCCCGAGCCGAACGCCAGGCCCGGGTCCAGCCGCACCACGGCGGCGTCGGCAGCCTGTGCGGCCTCCGGCAGTTCATGGTTCCACGGCACGATCCAGGTGCGGCTGCCGAAAGCCATCGGCTGGAACTGGTCCAGCCAGGCGCGTTCCCAGTCCTCGTCCTCGACCGCGCGGAAACTGCCGCTGCTCCAGTCCAGTTCCGGGTCGAACGCCTCCAGCGCGGCCAGCAGCAGCAATGCGTTGCTGTCGGCGGGAAACAGCGCGCTCAGCACCAGGGTGTCCCATAGCGGGGTCTCGCCCACGCCCGGCTCGAGAATGGCCTGTTCGTTGCTGGTATCGGCCTCGGCATCAAGCAGCGTGACGGCCAGTGCGCCGACATCCTCCAGCGCATTCTCATAGCGGGGCTGGGTAGCTTCGGTGCAACGCAGGGTCAGTTCCAGGAACGGCATGGCGGTGGGGGCAATCGCGGGAAAGGGGGCCATGCTAGACCATCGGAGCGTCTCCGTATTGCCTGAGATGCCGCTCGGAGATGAACGGAACCGATTCAGACAGGCCTGGCGGGCCTTGCTAAACTTGCTGCTTTCCTGTGCGCCATGAACGCTCACTGCCGCCAATGGCCTTTGCTCCGACCCTGAAAACCTGGTTGCTCGTGCTGCCGGCGGTGGCCGTGCTGGGCGTGGCCGGGTATCGGGCCAACGGCCATGCCGGGTCGGTACCGGTGACCGCAGGCGAACTGCCGACGGCGCAGGTTGCGGCGGACGATGCGGCGCCCCTGCCGGTCGTGCCGGAAGCGTTGGCGCGTCGCCTGGCGGCGTTCGAGCGCGGCAACGCGCTGCCTTCGGGCCTGCCGCTGGACCTGCGCGCGGACATCGAGGATGCCACCGATCTGTACGCCTATGCGCAGCGCCTGCGCGTGCAGGCCGACGACGGCAATCACGAGGCGCGCTGGATGCTCAGCCGGGTCTACGACTACTGCGCGCAGTACGCCATCGATCCAGGCGGTTATCGGTTGGACAACAATGTGCTGGCCGGGCTGGGCCTGACCGCTGCACCGGCGATGGTGCAGGCGCGCGAGCGCGTGGCGCAGCGCTGTGGCGGCTTCGTGCCGGGCGACAAGCTGGGGTCCGCGCTGGTGCTGGCCGAGCGCCGCAAGGCAGCCACGCAGGGCAACCTCGCAGCGGAAGCATCGCTGTTTGCCGAAGGCGAGCCGCTGAATGACAGCCCCGAGTACCGCCGTGACCTGGTCGAGCGGGTGCGCACATCGCGCGATCCGGAGGCCTTCATGGCCATTGCACCGGGCATGGGCGTGCGCGCGGCGGGCGACCAGGCGCTCACTGGCCTGGTGGCGGGAGAACAGCTCAGTGAACTGGCGTGGCGGGTTGCGGCCTGCGAGCTCGGTCTACCGTGTGGTGCCGACAGCGTGCTGGTCAACAGTTTTTGCGCGAATGGAGGGATCTGTTCGCAGGATGGGACGCAGGATTTCCGGGATTTCGTGTATGACGCTGCGGTTTCGCGGCAAGGTGCGGGGAAAATGAAGCAGTGGATCAAGCGATTGGTTGGAAAGAGGGGCGGGCAATGAACTACCGTCGATTCCTGCATGGGGCCAAGTTCTGGTTCTGGGTGGCGCTGTTCGTGGCCTATTCGGCCGGCGCGGTCGGGCTGTTGATGATCGACACCTATGAAGATCGTTACCGGCATCTGTCGAAAGTGGAACTGACCACGGTGAAGGCGCAGGAAGATGTGCGCCGCGTGGGTGCCAGCCAGGTCGCTGCGGTCTATCGCGCGCAGAGCGGCATGCCGTTCGCTTCGTTGCCGGCAGGCAGTACCTTCCAGGTGGTGTGGCCCGATGGGTCCACCGAGACGATGGTGATCGTCGACCCGAGCTCGCCCAATGGTGTACGCCCGCTGGCGAATTCGCAGATCCCGGCCGAAGCTGCCGACAAGCGCTGATGCACCTGCCGTAGAGCCGAGCCCACGCTCGGCTCTACGGCAATGGAAAAAGGGCGGGGATATCCCCGCCCTTTTCATGTCCAGTACCTGCTGCCGATCAGGTCAGTGCGATCGGCTTGTTCTTGCGCTCGGCAAGACGCTTTTCCAGGTAGTGGATGTTCTGGCCACCGGCCTGGAAGCCCTTGTCGCGCATGATCCGCTGCTGCAGGGCGATGTTGGTCTTGATGCCGTCGACTACCATCTCGCTCAGCGCCACCCGCATGCGGGCGATGGCGGTTTCGCGGTCCGGGCCGTGCACGATCAGCTTGCCGATCATCGAGTCGTAGTTCGACGGCACGCGGTAGCCACTGTAGATGTGGGTATCCACGCGCACGCCGGGGCCACCCGGCGGATGGAAGCCGGTGATGGTGCCCGGGCTCGGCACGAAGGTCTCGGCGTCTTCGGCGTTGATGCGGCACTCGATCGCGTGGCCGGTCAGCACCACGTCGCTCTGCTTGATCGACAGCTTCTGGCCGGCGGCGATCTTCAGCTGCTCGGCCACCAGGTCGATGCCGGTGACCATTTCGGTGACCGGATGTTCCACCTGGATGCGGGTGTTCATCTCGATGAAGTAGAAGCGGCCGTCTTCGTACAGGAACTCGAACGTGCCGGCGCCGCGGTAGCCGATGCGCACGCAGGCTTCGGTGCAGACCTTGCCGATCTGCTCGCGCTGTTCGGCGGTGATGCCCGGTGCCGGCGCTTCTTCCACCACCTTCTGGTGGCGGCGCTGCATCGAGCAGTCGCGCTCACCCAGGTGGATGGCGTTGCCCTGGCCGTCGGCCAGCACCTGGATTTCCACGTGGCGCGGGTTCTCCAGGAACTTCTCCATGTAGACCTCGCCATTGCCGAACGCGGCCTTGGCCTCGCTCTTGGTGGTTTCGATCGAGGTCTTCAACGAGGCCTCGGCATGCACCACGCGCATGCCGCGACCGCCACCGCCACCGGCCGCCTTGATGATGACCGGGTAGCCGATCTCACGGGCGATCTTGGTGTTGGCGACGATGTCATCGCCCAGCGGGCCGCCCGAACCGGGCACGCACGGCACGCCGGCCGACTTCATCGCGCGGATGGCTTCGACCTTGTCGCCCATCATGCGGATGGTGTCGGCCTTGGGGCCGATGAAGATGAAGCCGGATTCTTCCACGCGCTCGGCGAAGTCGGCGTTCTCCGACAGGAAGCCGTAACCGGGATGGATCGCCTGCGCGTCGGTGACTTCAGCGGCGGCGATCAGCGCCGGAATGTTGAGGTAGCTCTGCGGCGACGGCGCCGGGCCGATGCAGACCGACTCGTCGGCCATGGCCACATGCTTGAGGTTGCGGTCGACCGTGGAATGCACGGCCACCGTGCGGATGCCGAGGGTGTGGCACGCGCGCAGGATGCGCAGCGCGATCTCCCCTCGGTTGGCGATGACGACTTTGTCGAGCATGGCGTGCCCCTCAGCCGATCACGAACAGCGGCTGGTCGAATTCCACCGGCTGGCCGTTCTCGCCGAGGATGGCGACGATGGTGCCGGACGTGTCGGCTTCGATCGGGTTGAACATCTTCATTGCTTCGATGATGGCCAGGGTCTCGCCTTCCTTGACCTGCTGCCCAACGGTGACGAAGGCCGGCTTGTCCGGTGCGGACGACGCGTAGAAGGTGCCGACCATCGGCGAGCGCAGCACGTGGCCTTCCGGCAGTGCCGGGCCCGGCTTGGCGGTGCCGCCGGTGGAGGCTTCGGTCGGCGACTGCATCGGCATCGCCTGCGGTGCCGGGGCGGCCGGAGCGGCGTACACCGGGGCGGCGACCGGGGCGGCATAGCCGGCCACCGGGGCACGCGACAGGCGCACCGACTCTTCGCCTTCCTTGATTTCGATTTCAGCCAGGTTCGACTCTTCCAGCAGGTCGATCAGCTTCTTGATTTTGCGCAGAT
Organism: Stenotrophomonas sp. I18B00994; assembly: GCF_014145825.1. Taxonomy (NCBI): domain Bacteria; kingdom Pseudomonadati; phylum Pseudomonadota; class Gammaproteobacteria; order Lysobacterales; family Lysobacteraceae; genus Stenotrophomonas; species Stenotrophomonas sp. I18B00994. Next base: position 5,654 of record NZ_JACIUW010000026.1, read on the forward strand.
CCATGAGGGCCTCTTTGGTTTCTATCTAGGTGAGGAGAGCGCCGTGGGCGCCCGGGTCGACAATCAGGTGGCGGATACCCGCAGCAGCGCCGCGTCCATCGCGTAGCGGTAGCTGTCGGCACCGAAGCCGCACACCACGCCCACCGCCTTGTCACTGAAGTAGCTGTGCTGGCGGAACGGTTCGCGGGTATGCGGGTTGGACAGGTGGATCTCGATGAACGGCACCGCCACCGCGGCCAGCGCATCGCGCAGGGCGACCGAGGTGTGGGTGAAGGCGGCGGGGTTGATCAGGATGAAAGCGGTTCCGTCGTCGCGCGCGGCCTGCACGCGGTCCACCAGCACATGCTCGGCGTTGGACTGCAGGCTCTCCACCGCGTGCCCGGCGGCCGATGCCTGGCTGGCCAGGGCCTGGTCGATGTCGGCCAGCGTGGTGTGGCCGTAGACCTCCGGCTCGCGTGTGCCGAGCAGGTTGAGGTTGGGGCCGTGCAGGACCAGCAGCTTCGCCATGGGATCCGGAAGACGGGAAAGGGCGGCAGTCTGGCGGAACCGGCGGATGCTGTCCAGTTCGGCGAAGTTTGCAGCGTTTCAATCGAACGTTTGAAATCTGCCGGAGCGCTTATGGCCGTATGGCGGGCCCTGGATCAAGGCGCGCTGAATGGCTCGCAGGGCGGGGATGCTTGCACGTAGGCCGACGATGGCGGCAGGCATGGGCAGGCTGATGCTGCCATGGGCGGTGCTGCGGTAGATCCACGCCACGCGCGGATGAGGCTACCGGTCAGTAGATCCACGCCACGGGTGGATGATGGACCTCCGGTCGGTAGATCCACGCCATGCGTGGATGAAGGACGTTCGGTACGTAGCACGCTACGCACCCACCGAGGGGCAGCCGAAGGTGCGCCGCACACCTACTGCCCCCCGCCACGCCCCCGCTCACGTCTCCAGCGGCACCGTCGGCACCACATTCGGAAACACCTCTTCCAGCGGTTCCCGTTCCCCAGGCTTCGGTGCCGGCCAGTTGTAGGCATTCACCGGCTGCGCGCGGTTTACCCACAACGCGTAATACAGGTGGTCGGCGCGGCCATCACCGGTATTGGGGTGGATCAGGATGGTCAGGCCCAGGCTGTTGAGCTGCAGCCAGGGCACCAGCACCGGCAGCAGGTCGTTGGTGAAGCCGAAGTAGAACGACGGGGTGACGTGCGGCCCGCGTGGTTCCAGGTTCCAGTTGCCCAGCTCCACCGGGAAGCGCTCGGCCGCCCAGCGCCGCAGCAGCGCAGCCTTCTCGAAGCTGTCCTCGTCGAAGTAGATGTGCGCGTGATAGCTCTTGATGTCGGTGTAGGCGCGTGGGGTCACGGGCAGGGTGGCCTCGCCGGGACGCACGCTGGCCGGGCGCGGGGTCGGTTCGCTGGCCGTGGCCTGGCCCCAGGGGCTGCGCCCTTCCGGTGCTGGCGGCACGATGGCACGGAAGCCGGGGCGGCCAGGCTCGGTGGTGTTCACCGCGTCGTTGCCGCGCGGTGCTGCGGCGGTGGTCGAGGCACTGGCCAGGCCGCCAGCGGCCAGACCCGCCGAAGCGATCAGGCGGCGCCGTGCCGGCGAAAGCAGGTCGGCCCAGTGGGCGTCATCATCGCCGGCGTCGGTGAGGGTCTGCGGGTCCGGGTGCATGAAGGGCTCCGTGGCGGCATCGTGTGGGCAGGCAAGCACGCTCGGGCACCCGCATCCACAGCGTCCAATAAGCAGGGGGCATCACCTCATGCAGGTGCGCCCCGTTGTCGTTGAGCGTGGCCGCTGGGCGGGCTAGGGTGCAGGTCTGCCGCCCCGGAGCCCTTCCATGATCTCGCCCGATGCCGACACACAGCAAAAGCGCGCGTTTTTCCGTCAGCTGCACGCGCAGGGTTGCTTCGTGCTGCCCAACCCGTGGGATGTGGGCAGTGCCCGCTACCTGCAGCGGCAGGGCTTCCAGGCACTGGCCACCACCAGTGCCGGCTGCGCTTGGAGCGAAGGACGGCCGGACGGAGCGGTTTCGCTGCAGGCCACGCTGGCGCATCTGCGCGTGATGGCGGCAGCGACCCCATTGCCGTTGAATGCCGACTTCGGTGATGGCTTCGGCGCCACGCCGCAGGCGGTGCAGGAGGCGGTGGCCGCGGCGATCGACACCGGCATTGCGGCATTGTCGATCGAGGATGCCAGCGGCGTGGCCGATGCACCGCTGCGTCCGATCGACCAGGCGGTCGAGCGCCTGCGCGCTGCCCGTGCAGCCATCGACCGCGCGGGCGGCGACGTGCTGCTGGTCGGGCGTGCGGAGAACTTCTTCGTCGGCGTGCCGGATCTGCAGGACACCCTGCAGCGCCTGCGTGCCTACGCAGAGGCCGGTGCCGATGTGCTGTATGCACCTGGCATCAGCACGCGCGAGCAGATCAGCGCGGTGGTCGCCGCTGCCGGGTCGAAGCCGGTGAACCTGCTGGTCGGTGGACCGACACCGCTGCGCCTGCAGGACATTGCCGCGCTCGGCATTCGCCGGGTGAGTCTGGGCGGCGCACTCGCCCGTGCCGCGTGGGGCGGGCTGATGCAGGCGACCCAGCCGATCGTGCAGGACGGACGCTTCGATGGGCTGCAGCAGGCGGCCTCCGGAGCTGCCTTGAACGCGCTGTTCCGCTAGATCCACGCCGTGCAAGGCGGGAGGGGCCGGCGACTACAGCGCCTCGATCTCCCGCTTGGGTAAGGTCACGTCGGGTTCCAGCGCTGGCAGCAGTTGGCGAAGCAGGTTTGGATTGCCCTGCAGCCCGGTGCCATCCAGATACGTCCAGCCGGAACCACCAACGCGGCGCACGGCCACCATGAACGTGGTGCTGCGCATTGGGGTTTCACGCACCCGTATCAGGGATTGGCGTGGCACGAAGCAGACTTCTTCCTCTCCGGCAGCATAGGTCCGGGTCGGCACACCTACATCTTCGCTGATGATCACTACACCGGCGTTGTGCTGCTTCTTCAACGCATCACGGGTGATCGCCTGGAAGGCGTCATCGCCGCCGGCCAGTCGCTTGAGGCTGGGATGGGTACGTTCGATGAGGAAGTCCGCATCGCCGCGGGCGTATGCAGCCATCATGGCGCGCACATCTTCGCGCAGAGCCTTCGCATCACTGGGACTGAGTTCACCTGCGAAGGCGGATGGCAGCAACAGCAATAGCGACAGCGACAGCAGCATCAGCATCAGCATCGTCAGGGGCAGGCGTCGATCCATGTTCGGGTGTCTCACAGGGCACCGCCGCACTATACGGTGGATGCGAAAACAGCGTCCCATCGATGGCGCTGGTATCCCGAAAATCACTACTTACTATTGGTAGGTATTGATTTCTGGAGACCCCCCATGCACAGCCTCATTGTCATCGCCCACCCTGAACCCGGTTCGCTGACCCATGCGATGGCGCATCGCATCGGCGATGCCATCACTGCCGCCGACGCCCGCAACACCGTGGCCTACGCCGATCTGATGGCCGAAGGCTTCGATCCGCGCTTCAACGCCCAGGACCAGGCCTTGTTCCGCAGCACTGGCGCGGTACCGGCCGACATCGCCGCCGAGCACGCACGGCTGGAGGCCACCGATACACTGGTGCTGGTGTTCCCGTTGTACTGGTGGTCGTTCCCGGCACTGCTGAAGGGCTGGATCGACCGTGTCTTCACCAACGAATGGGCCTACGCACAGGACGCGCAGGGCAAGCTGGTGAAGAAGTTGCAGCGCCTGAACGTGCATCTGGTGGGGCTGGGCGGTGCCGATGCAGCGATGGTCGAACGACGCGGCTACGATGCGGCGATGAAGACGCAGATCGACATGGGCATCTTCGACTACTGTGGCGCACGCGTGCTGACGTCCGACCTGCTGCTGGATGCCGATACCGGTGCGGCTGGAGCGCATCTGCAGACCGCGCTGGCGATCGGCCGTAAAATAGGCACTCCGATGCGCTGATCGCCGTGTTCCGCCGATGCCCGCCAACGCCGCTCCCACGCGCCGCCGATTGACCCGCGAGCAACGCGCCCGCCAGTTGCTGGACGTGGCCTGGGCGCTGGTCGGTGAAGAAGGCACCGACGCGTTGACGCTGGGACGGCTGGCCGAGGCGGCGGGCGTGACCAAGCCGGTGGCCTACGATCACTTCGTGACCCGCAACGGCCTGCTGGCCGCGCTCTACGATGACTATGACGGGCGGCAGACGGTGGTCTTCCACGAGCGTATCGGCCGCGCCCGCGCGCAGCTGGCCGACCGTGCGGCGGCTATCGCCTCCGGCTACATCGACTGCATCCTCAGCCAGGGCAGTGAAGTGCAGGGCATCCTTGCCGCGCTGGTGGGCGCGCCGGAACTGCACGAGGTGCGACGGCGTTACCAGCAGGACTTCATCGACAACTGCGACGCATGGCTGGGTCCGTTTGCCGCCGATGGCACGGTGCCACTTGCTGGGCGCTGGGCGATTCTCGGTGCGGCTGAAGCCCTGTCCGAAGCCGTGGCGGCAGGTGCGCTGGACAAGACCAACGCCGAGGCCGAGCTGCAGCGGCTGATCGTGGCGACGGTCAAGCGGCGCTGAGCGGCTTCGGGCGTCAGGCCCCGGCGGTGCTGCTGGCCAGCGTGGCGAATCCTGCCGCCAGCTGATCGCGCACCTGTGCGTCGCGCGCGTCGCGGCTTTCAGAACCCAATACCACGGTGATCAGGCGTACCGGCTGATCCCGCCCGGGCACTGCCCGGCATGCGGTGGCGGCCAGGCAGAAGCCTGCTGCCTGGGTGTAGCCGGTCTTTAATCCATCCACGCCGTCATCGCCAAGCAGCGCATTCTGGTTGTTGCGGCTGAAGCTGCCATGCACGAACGCGCGCTGCGCGGTGATTGCCAGTATCTGCGGATGGTCATTCAGTAGGCAGGCGGCCAGCACCGCCATGTCGCGCGCGCTGGACGCATGGTGCGGCGTGGTGATGCCGGAGACGCTGGCGAACCAGCTGCTGCGCAGGCCGAGCTGGCGTGCGTGCCGGTTCATGCGCTCCAGGAACGCAGGCTGCGATCCGTCCAGGTGGCGCGCGATGGCCAGCGCCGCGTCATTGCCGGAGACGATCATCAACCCTTCCAGCAGGCGCGCGAGCGTGACCGTTTCGCCGGGCACCAGGCCCATGCGCGTTTCATCGTCGGCGACCGCATGCACGTCGCCGGCGGCGATGGTGACTTCGTCGCCCCACGAGCGACCGCGCTCCTCGACACATTCGTAAGCCGCGTAGGCGGTCATCAGCTTGGTCAGCGAGGCCGGCTGCCTGGCGATATCCGCGTTGTGCTGGTGAATCACCGCGAAAGTTGCCGCATCGAGGGTGATGGACGACAGCGGTGCACGCGCAGGAGCAGGAGACGGCATGGAAGCGACGATGGCAGTGGGGACCCAGGAGGATAGTGTGCGGCGACTGCACGAATCTGAAATATTGAAACGATATAACGTATCGTCATTGTGGGCCGCCGATGGCCCGACGGGACATCCGATGACTGCACGCATTCCACGCCGCTGGCTTCATTCTTCGTTGCTGCTCGCGCTGGCCGCACTTGGCGGCTGCCAGCCCAACCTGCGCGCCGAGGCTGTTTCCAGCGCCGAAGCCGGTCCGCTCAATGTGATCGTGATGATCAACGACGGTGCCGGCTGGGGTACCTGGGACGCCGCCGCCTACTGGCAGTACGGCAGCCGTGAAGGCGCACCCTATGCGGATTTCCCACTGCGCCTGGCGGTGACCACCTTTCCGTTGAACGCGAGCAGCCAGCCGACCGGTGACAACGCGCAGACGCTTGGCTACGACCCGGGCAAGGCCTGGGATGACGCGCCGGTTCCTGCGCAGGACCTGCCCTTTGCGGGCTACCAGTACCTGGCCGCGGTGGCTACCGACAGTGCGGCGGCGGGCACTGCGCTGTCCTCGGGGATCAAGACCTACAACAACGCCATCAACTTCAACAACGATGGCCAGCCGGTCGAGTTCAATACGCTGCGCGCCAAGCGCCTGGGCATGGCCACCGGCGTGGTCACCTCGGTGCCGTTCGCGCATGCCACGCCGGCCGCGTTCGCGGCGCAGAACGAATCGCGCAGCAACTATCACGCCATCGCACACCAGATGCTGGCGCAGGGCCACATGGACCTGGTGATGGGCACGGGTGGCCCGGGCTACAGCGTCGACGGCCGCGCCTGCCATGAAGGTACGGACGCCGCGAAGGCGGAGGGCTGTGCGAATCCATGGGAGTGGGTGTCGCAGCAGGATTGGCAGCAGCTGGAAGCGGGCAGCACCATCGGCGGCAATCCGGCGGGACCGTGGCGCCTGATCCGCAGCAAGGAAGCGTTCGCCGCACTGGCGCAGGGACGGTTGCCGGCCGACCGGCCGCTGATCGGTGTACCGCGCGTGGCCAACACACTGCAGCAGGCGCGCCAGCTGCAGGTGCTGGGCAAGGATGCAGGCACGCCTTCGGGAGTGAGGAAGATCGACAGCGTGCCCGATCTGGCGACCATGACGCGTGGCGCACTGCAGTTCCTGCAGCAGCGCTCGTCCAAGGGGCTGTACCTGATGGTGGAAGGCGGCGCCACCGACTGGGCCGCACATACCAGTGCGTGCGGCACCGAATGGCATTACGGCCAGTGCAGCGATCAGCCGCAGTATGGCCGGCTGATCGAAGAGACCGTGGAATTCAATGACGCGGTGGCGGCGGTGGTCGACTGGATCGAGCGCAACGGTGGCTGGGAGCGCAACCTGTTGATCGTCACCACCGACCACGACAACAGCATGCCGATGGGCCCGGATGCACAGGACGTGGCTTTCGCGCCGGTACGCAACAACGGTCGCGGCCGCATGCCCGGAATCAGCTTCCGCCCCACCGGCAACCACTCCAACGCGCTGGTGCCGCTGTGGGCCAGGGGCGCCGGCGCGGAGCTGCTGGGCAAGCGCGTGCGGGGCGTCGATGCCGGCTACCGTCAGCACGTGCGCTGGAACGACGGCAGCTACATCGACAATACCGACGTGGCTGCCGCAGTGCAGGAAGCGCTGCAGCGTCCACGGTAACGCCCGGTTGCACGCGGGCTGTTGTCGAGGCAGCCTGCGTACATGCAGTCGGATATCCGCATCGACGGTCGTGTCTTCGCCTACGTCTTCCCCTGTGCGTGGGAAGACTACGCGAAGATTGGTTTCTCACGTGATCCGCTTGGGCGCATCAGCGCATTGCACCGGCGTTGGTTCGAGTTCTTCGATCTCGACGCCGGTGCGCTGGTGGAAGCGGAAAGCGAGCGCGATGCGCGGGATCTGGAGCTGCAGCTGCGTTCGCCGTTCAAGGCGCACCGCGCTCCGGCGCCGATGACGGTCCAGGACAAGGCTGGAGGCCGCACCGAATGGGTACGTGGTGCCAACCACGCTTTGTCGCTTGCGGTTGCCGGCCTGGGCGAACAGGGCTATCGCTGTTATCCACTGAAGGGATGGCTGCGAGCCGCGCTTCGCCTGCGCATGGACCGGCTGCACGACTGGGCGGCGGTGCAGCTTCCCGAAGAGGAAGGCCTGCGGATCCCCGGTGGCCCCGGCGAGGGCGCGCTGCGTGACACCCTCGACGGTTGTCGGGCATTGGACATCGATCCGATCCCATGGCTGCCTGAACACGTCCAACGCTGGTATGCAGGTTGAGGAGCGTTCAACGGGCTCGCGGCGGCTGAACCGGCGCGGCCGGTTGCCGCGCGCACTGCGGGGCAGGTCTGGATGGGCTGGCCAGCTGGCGTGCCAGCTCGGCGCTGGCCACGTGGCCCTGCAGGAACAACAAGCCGCCGAAGATGTTCATGAGCGTGCCTCCACTTGAGTGGATTGCACGATACGGGCAGCATGGACGGGCAAAAAGCGACATTTCCGCAAGCATGACTTGAGAGAATTTCAAGCCTTATGTCCCGCCCTCCGCTCCATGCCCTCCAGGGCTTCGTGGCTGCCGCCCGGCTTGGCAACCTGTCGCGCGCGGCGGCGTCGATGAACCTGACCGTCAGCGCGCTCAGCCACCAGATGCGGCAGCTGGAAGAACGGCTCGGGCAGCCGCTGCTGATCCGCCAGCCGCGTGGTATCACCCTTACCCTTGAGGGGCAGCGCCTGCTCGAGCAGGTGGGGCCGCATCTGGATGCGATAAACGAAGCCTTCCAGCCCTATGCCGCGCGTGCCGAGCACGTGCTGACGATCAGTGCGGTGCCATCGATGGCATCGGCCTGGCTGGTGCCGCGCCTGGGTCACTTCGTGGCTGAGCATCCGCAGATCGAGATCAACCTGCAGTCGAGTGAGCGCCTGATTGATTTCGAGCGGCAGCGCCAGTTCGACGCCGCGCTGCGGCTGGGCAGCGGGCAATGGCCGGGCCTGGTGGTGGAACCGCTGTTCGACGAGTGGCTGGTGCCGATGGCGAGCCCCGCGCTGATCGAGCGCATGGGGGGCATCGACCGTGTACCGCTGACCCAGTGGCCGCTGCTCGGTGATCCCGACGGCGCGTGGGGCGCCTGGTTCGCGTTGAGCGGGCAGAGCCCGCCATCGCGCTTCGTGGCGGTGCTGGATGATTCGGAGGCGCACCATCGCGCCGCACTGGATGGCGTAGGCGTGGCCCTTGGCCGGGTGACCCGGGCACGCCTGCTGCTGGAATCCGGCCAGCTGGTCGCGCTGTCCAGCCAGCGCCTGAAGACGGCGTGGCCGCATTGGCTGGTGTACCCGCAGCGCTCGGCCAGCCATCGCGGCTTCCTCGCGTTCCGCGACTGGCTGCATGCGCAGGCCGCCGAGCATGTGCAGCACATGGCGGACGCGCATCTGTAACGCCGCGCGGTGCTCGATCTCGACTCTACAGTCACTGCACCAGGGTGACCGCCTGCCCGGCACGCGCGAACGCTTCCTCCAGCAACGGGCCCGCCTTGATCGCTTCCACTTCCTCAAACAGCGCCCGCAGCGCATCGGCGGGGCGTGAGGCCGGTGCCGCCACTGCCTGCTGGATCGCGGTGAAGCGATCGGCCAGCACCCGATGGCCGGGATGTGCCTTCGCCCAGGCCGCCAGCGGCTGGCGTACACCGGCGGCGGCATCCAGGCCGTGCTGGTCGAACAGGGCGATGGCCGCTGCCGAGGTGTCCGCCCGCTCGATCGTGGCATGGCGCAGTTCCCGGCTCAGGAACAGGTCATAGGCCGCGCCACGCCCCACCGCGATGCGCAGTCCGTCGCGGTCGAGGTCGGCCACTTGCTGCGCCGGGCTGTCTTCGCGCACCAGGTAAGTGCCTTCGATCTCCACATACGGAGCGCTGAAGGCGATGCGGTCGGCACGCGCCGGATCGATCGCCAGGAAGGCCAGATCCCAGCCGTCTTCGCCCGCTGCGGCGACCACCGAGGCTGCGGCACCGTGGCAGGTGAAGCGTGCCTGCACCCCCATCCGTTGCGCCAACGCGGTAGCCAGTTCCAGCGAGGGGCCGCGCGGTGAGCGCGCATCGCCCTGTGCCAGCACCGGGTTGCCCAGGTTGATCGCCACGCGCAGGAAACCGTGCGGTGCCAGCGTACGTCGGTGGTCGGCCAGGGACATGCAGGACTCCACGGGGCAGGGGAGACCCAGCATGCCAACAACGGTGTCCGCGTGGCGTGGACTCAGCCGCGCGCGGCGAAGGTGCCGTGGAAGCCCAGTGGCACCGCATACGGCAGCCACGCCTGGGCCAGCGGACCGTCATCCACACGGCGCGCATCCAGCACGGCCAGACCGCTGCGCTGGTTCACCGGATCGAGCAGGGTGCCGATCAGCCAGCCGTCATCGGCGTTGCGGCTGCCCGGGCGCGGTACGAACACATGCTCTTCGGCCATGATGTCCGCCCCGTAGTTCCAGAGCTGGCGGCGCCCGTGCTCGATCTCGAACGCGGCCGCCGCGTTGAAGTACGGCGCAGTGGCCGTGCCGTCGATGGTCGGCGCATACAGCCGTGCGCCACGTGTGTTCGCCGAGCGCGGGTCGAACAACGGGAACTCCACCGCGCTGATGCCCAACGTCTGCCAGCGGGCCTGTCCACGACGCAGGTCCAGATGCAGCTCGACCAGGCTGGCGCCACTGTTGGCCGCGTGTGCGCCATCACCGGCCATCGCTTCCTTCATCGGCGAGCGCGCCTCATTGATGTCGTCGTGGCGCACTGCGCGCAGCACGATGCCGCCATCGCGGGTGAACGCGTCGCCGAAGTGGTAGATCGCCGCGAACGGGGCCTCGAACCATTGCGCCTTGTCCGGCGCATCCTTGGCGACCACCGCGATGCGCACCGGACGCTGCGGTGCGAACTGCATGCGCTCGAAGAAGCTGCCACCTGCGCCGGTGAAATCGAACGGCATCATCACGAACACCAGGTGCTGGTCGGTCATCGCGAAGGCATGCAGGTAGCCATGCTCGGGTGTTTCGATCACATTGGCGCTGCGCAGCTGGCCGTCCGCACCGATGTGCCAGACCAGCAGGCCATGGCCCCCCATCAGGCTGATCGAGCCGAAGTTCCAGAGGCTGCCGTCGTGGTCGGTCAGCGGGTGCGCCGAGAACGGCAGCGCCGCCAGGTCCGGACGCCAGGTGACAGGGCCAAGCGTCTGCAGCGAATCCGGGTCCACTTCGAACGCCGAACCGGATTCGCACAGGGCGAACAGGCGGCCATTGATCATCGTCACCGAGGTGTTGGCCACGTTGGCATCATCGTTGTTGCGTACCGCCAGCGCACCGGGAATGCTGGTGCCGGCGGCCGGATACTGGAAGCGGCCGGCCTTCTGTTCACGGGTGAATTTCGGCGTGGCAACCATGCGCCCGTGATGGGTCAGGCTGCCATCACCATTGAAGCGCCAGCCATGCACCATGCCGTCGCCGTCGAACCAGTGGTCGTAGCGGAAGCCATCGCGCTCGGTCCACGCCGGACCGTTGCGGTACAGCGTGCCAGCCAGGCCTGACGGCAGCTTTCCCTGCAACTGCACGGTGGCCGGACCGAGGCTTTCGCTGCCGACGCTGCGCCAGCCGAGCAGCCACGGGTGTTCCTGCATGCCCTGCGCGAACCGCGCCGGGTCGCCGGCGAAGGCGGGAGCGCTGCGCAGCGCGGTGGTGCCCAGGGCCAGACAGGCACTGCTGCTGAGCAGGGTACGAAGGAAGCGGCGACGGTCCATGGTGGCCTCGGGTCTGGATGCAGGAATCAGCGCAGGGTGATGTCGATGGCGGTGCCGGCGGCCGGTACGTCGACGCGCGCCTCGTCGAAGGTCGGCTTGCGCATCACCTGCGGGTTGTTGCTGAAGCCGTAGCCCTCCACCGGCATCCCGACCAGGTTGGTGTCGAGCTTGCCGTTGTCGTTCTCGTCGTGGGTGAGCAGCACTGCATAGCTGCCGGCCGGAACGCCCTTGAACGTGAAGTGGGCGCTGTCGCCGCTGGGCGCCGCCTGCTGGGCCTGCACGGGCCTGGCCTTGCCGTCCCAGGCGGCCGCGCTGTCGACCAGCGCAACGCGCAGGGTGCCGGTCTGCACACGGACGTCGTGCACGGTCACGGCCAGGTCGGCGGCGTGGGCACTGCCGGCCAGGGCCAGGGCAGTCAGGGCGGTGCTGAGCAGGGCGGTGCGGATCATGGCAGTGGCTCCGGAAGTGTGTGTGGCGGTGTGGCGCCAGTCTGCGTGCGGCGCTGCACCGGGTTCAGGGCCAGTGGTCATCGATTCGACGTGCCAGAAGTCACTTTCTGCGCCGGACCCATTGCCGCCGGCGTGCGCGGCGGTCAGCATCTGGCCATGCCCAGCCTGTTCCGCCATCTGTTGCGTCCCCTCAGCCTCGCCGGCCTGGCCACCGTGCTGGTGGTGGGCCTGTCATTCGCGGTGCAGCGCAACGGTGCCGGGCTGAGCCTGCTGCTGCTTGCCGTGTTCCTGCTGCTGTTCGTGGTGCACGGCTGGGCGTCGGTGCCATCACGCGTGCGCGCTGTCGCGGCGGTGTTGCAGGCGTTGCTGGCGGTCGTGCTGGTTGCGCTGCAGCCGCGTACCGGCACCGCACCGGTACTGCTGGTGGTGCTGGTGGCGCAGCTGGCCGAGCATTGGCCACCGCGCTTCGTGCTGGCTGTTGCACTGCTGGCCAACCTCGCCATGTATCTCGTGCTGCGCCACAGCGGCTTCAGCCAGCCGCTGCTGGTGGTGCTGCTCTATGGCGGCTTCCAGGCCTTTGCCGCACTGACCGCACACTATGCCCGCAGCACGGCGCTGGCCCGCGATGACCTGGCCCGCGTCAACGCCGACCTGCTGGCCACCCGCGCGCTGCTGGCCGACAGCGCACGCGATGCCGAGCGCCTGCGCCTGGCGCGCGAACTGCACGATGTGGCCGGGCACAAGCTCACCGCGATGCGCTTGAACCTGCGTGCCCTTGCGGCCGACCCTGTGTTGGCCAGGCGCGAAGGATTGGTGCTGGCCGAGCAGCTGTCCGGCGAGTTGCTGGCCGACATCCGCCAGGTGGTGCGTTCGATGCGCGATGATCGCGGCCTCGATCTGGCCACCGCATTGCACGCGCTGGCCGCGCCGTTCCCGCGCCCGAAGCTGCAGCTGCAGATCGGCGAGTGCGTGCGCGTGGTTGACCCGCTGATGGCCGAGACCGTGCTGCGCCTGGTACAGGAAGCGCTGACCAATGCCGCCCGGCATGGCAACGCAGACACCGTATGGCTGACGATCAACGAGGAGGACTCCCGGTTGCGTATCGACATCCGTGACGACGGCCAGCGCGCCGAACGTATCCGCGAGGGCAACGGCATCGCCGGCATGCGTGAGCGCCTGGCCGCAGTGCGTGGCCAGTTGGAACTGGCCCGCACCGCACAGGGCGGCATGCACCTGACCGCCTGGGTGCCGGCATGAACGGCAGCGCGATCCGTGTTGCCCTGGCCGACGACCAGGCGCTGGTCCGCGCCGGGCTGCGTGCGTTGTTGCAGGGGTTGGGCGTGGACGTGGCGCTGGAGGCCGAGGAGGGCCAGGCGTTGCTGGACGCGCTGTCCACCCAGCGCGTGGATGTTGTGCTCAGTGACATCCGCATGCCCGGGATGGACGGCATCGAGGCAGTGCGCCAGCTGCGCGCGCGCGGCGATGCCACGCCGTGGCTGCTGCTGACGACCTTTGATGAAAGTGATCTGCTGCTGCTTGCCAGCGAGGCCGGCGCACAGGGCTTCCTGCTCAAGGACGCCGCACCCGCAGACCTGCGCGAGGCGATCGAGCGCGTCGCCGCTGGCGAAACCCTGCTGCTGCCGGTCAGCACCGAGCCGGTACGCGCCCGCTACCGCTTCCACGATGAAGCACCGCCCACCGATACCTTCGGGGAACGCGAGGTGGCGATCCTGCGCTTGCTGGCCGGTGGCTACAGCAACAAGGAGATCGCGCGCAGCCTGTTCCTGGCCGAGGGCACGGTGAAGAACTACGTGTCCGCCATACTCGACAAGCTGGGCACCCGCGATCGCACCCGTGCAGTGCTGAAGGCGATTACCCTGCGCATCATCTGAGTGGACCGAGCAAGGAGTGCCAGTGAACCCGATCCTGCATGTGGAAATCCCGGCCAGTGACCTGGACCGTGCCATCACGTTCTACCAGCGGTGGCTGCAGGTCGCGGTGGACGAACCTGTCGTGCTGCACGACTGCCGGATGGCCTACCTGCCGTTCTCTGATGAGGCCGCCGGTGCCAGCATTGCGCTGGTGCACGGCGCGGACTACCGGCCTTCCGAACAGGGGGCGCGCGTCTACATCGGCGTCGATGACCTGGATGCGAGCCTGGAGCGAGCACTGCAAGCGGGCGCCGAGCTGCGCTTCGGACCCGCCGATGCGGGCGACTGGCGCGTGGCCGAGATCCGCGACAGCGAAGGCAACCGCATTGCGCTGCAGGCGCGCGCAGCTCTGTAGAGCCGAGACCACGCTCGGCTGCTGTTGGCCCACCCGCTCCAGTTCAGCCGAGCATGGGCTCGGCCCTACAAGGTCGCGGCGCGCGAGCGCTGCAGCCAGTCATTGATGGCCGGGTCCAGTCGCGGGTCGTCCGGTAGCTGCATGCCGAAGCGCTGTTGCAGCACGGCACGCACATCCCCCACATCATGCAGCGGGCGCTTGTCCGGTGCCTGCCCGGCGCGATACTCGGTGTAGTTGCCGCTGCCGATGGTGCGGCGCCAGTCCGGCCCGGTCAGCGACGCGCGCAGCTGCCCGGGGAAACTGGAATCGGGATGGGTGCACACGTACCAGTTGCCCACCACGTTGTCGATCGGTGCCGGCGCCTGCAGGTCGAACCGATACATCGCCCGCCAACCATCGTTGGACTCGGCCGACAGCACGAAATCACCCTCGTCGGGCAGGCGCTGCAGCAGAAAGCGTTCGTGCGGCGTGGCCTGCGGCTGCGGATCATGCAGGCGCAGCGGCACGGTCGGGGTCAGGCTGCCGAAACCGGCATCCACCAGCCAATCGTCGCTGTCTACGTTCACGCGCAGCAGCAGGTGGGTACGCGCGGTCAGTTCGCCGTCCTGGGCGGCCAGCAGTACCCGCGCGCTCAATGGCTGCGCATCGAAGCCCAATGCCTGCAGCAGCGCCAGCAACCCGCCATTGAGTTCGAAGCAGTAACCACCGCGGCGCTCGTCGAGCAGCTTGCGCTGCACGCTGTCCAGGTCGATCGGCACCGCATCGCGCAGCAGGCAGCTGAGTGTCTCGAAGGGCAGCAGTGCGTTGTGGCGCTGCTGCAGCAGGGTCAGGCCGGCCAGGGTCCGCGGTGGCGGTGCATCCAGCTGCAGGCGCTGCAGGTAGCGGGGGACATCGAGCGTCGTCATGGAGGCAGCGGGCGGGGGAGGGGCGTCCACTGTGTTCCCCAAACCGGGGTTGAGGTCAAGCGCGGTGGCCGTGTCATGCCTCCGTCGCCTGCACCCGGTACAAAGGCCGCGTCCACCAGCGATGGGGGGACGCAGACGAAGAAAGCGCTAAAGTTGTCCTGAGTCAGGCCGATAAAGGTGCGTCTTTCCACCTGGAGTCTGTCATGTCGGCCGTTGTCCCCCACCTCCGGTCCCTGCGCACGCGCCTTGCTGCGTTGCACTCGGCGTCCCCCGGGCTGCTGCGCTGGCTGCAGCCACATCGGCTCAGCGTGGCCAACAAGCTCAAGGCCACACTGTGGATCTGCGGCCTGGGCCTGGTGGCGATCGCTGCTGTCTACGCCTGGACTGGCCATGCCAACGCACTGGCTGCGCGCAGCCAGGCCAGCTACCAGCGCGGCAGCGATCTGGCTGCCAGCCTGTCCACGCGGGTGGCCGAAGCGCGTCGCCTGCAGACCCAGTATGCACGCAGTTTCGATGATGCCGACCGCGCGCAGCTGTTGGCCACGCAGAAGGCGTTGCAGACCGATCTGCAGGCGCTGCGCGCGATGCCGATGGATGCTGGCCGGCGCAAGGCCCTGCAGGCGCTGACCGAAGCCGCCGACGCGTTCTCGCAGGGTGTGGCCGCCCTGTTCGAACGGGTCGACGAGATGGGCCGTGGTGATGCCGGCCTCGCTGCGCAGCTGCAGCAGGCCGCCGACACCCTGCAGGCGCAGGTGGATGTGCAGCAGCGGCCAGCGCTGGCGCTGTCCCTGCAGAAGATGCGAAGGCAGGAGGCACTGCTGCTGCTCGACGGTGATTCCACCCACGCCGACCGCGCCAGCGAGGAGAAGCTGCCGTTCGACCTCGCGCTGGCGGGCCTGCCTGCGGATGTGCAGGACACCCTGCGCACCGGGATGGAGGCGTATCAGGCCGCACTGCTGGGGTATACCGCTGCCCGCGTCGGCCTGGATGTGGAAGCGCAGTCGCTGCTGGATACCGCCACGGGCGTAGCGCCGGCGTTGGCCGCATTCCAGCAGGCACAGGTGGCGGCGCTGGCCAGGGCGCAGGCACGCCAGCAGGCCGGCGCGCGCACCATGAGCGTGGTGTTCGCACTGACCCTGCTGCTGGTGGCCGGCGTGCTGATCACCAGCCTGGTGCTGGTGCTGCGTGCGGTGCGCCAGCCGATCCAGGACACCCTGCGTTTCGCCAGCGACATCGCCGACGACCGCCTCGACACCACCCTGCGCGTCTACAACGCCAACGATGAAATCGGCCAGCTGGCCCAGCGCCTGGTCGACATGCAGCAGCGCCTGCGCGCGCGCATCGAGACCGAGCGTGCGGTGGCCCGCGGCAACACCCGCGTGCGCCAGGCATTGGACAGCGCACAGGCCGGCTTGATGGTGATCGATGCCGAAGGCCTGGTGGCGTACGCCAATCCGGCGCTGCTGGAGCAGCTTGCACTCCGGCTTGAAGATCTGGTGGGGAGCGATGCGGTACGCCTGCATCCGGCACTGGCCAGCCTGGCTGGCGTGCGCCAGCGCGAGGAGCGCGAGATCGGTCATGCCGGCGTCCGCTATCAGTTGATCGCCAATGCCATCACCGACGAAGGGCATTTCCTCGGCGTGGCAGTGGAGTGGCGCAGCCGCGCGCTGGAAACGCTGCTGGAAACCGAAGTGGCAGCACTGGTCGACGCCGCCGCACATGGCGACCTGCACGGCCGCATCGCGCTGGAGGGAAAACAGGGCTTCGTGCGCACGTTGTCGACCAGCATCAACCGCCTGCTGGCGACCTTCGAGACCAACCTCGGCGATCTGCAGGCGCTTCTGGCGGCGCTGGCCCGTGGTGACCTCAGCGTGCGCATGGAAGGTGAGCTGCAGGGCGTGTTCGCACGCATGCGCGACGATGCCAACGCCACGGTCGCGCAACTGGGCCGCATCGTCACCCGCATCCAGCAGGCGACGTCCAGCCTCGACACCGGTGTGGGTGAGATCGTTGCCGGTCACCATGATCTGTCGCAGCGTACCGAACAGCAGGCGGCCAACCTTGAAGAGACGGCAGCGTCGATGCACGAGTTGACCGACACCGTTGGCCGCAACGCCGATGCCGCGGGCCGCGCCGATGCCCTGGTGCAGGGGGCGGCCGCGGTGGCCCAGCGCGGCGGCGAGGCCGTCGGCCAGGTGGTCGCGACCATGCATGGCATCAGCGAGGCCTCGCGGCGGATCGGCGACATCACCCAGCTGATCGATGGCATCGCTTTCCAGACCAACATCCTCGCGCTGAATGCCGCGGTGGAAGCCGCGCGCGCAGGTGAGCAGGGCCGCAGCTTCGCCGTGGTGGCTGCGGAAGTGCGCCTGCTGGCCCAGCGCAGTGCCGAAGCGGCCAAGCAGATCAAAGGACTGATCGAGGATTCGGTGGCGCGTGTTGGCCAGGGCAACCAGCAGGCCGAGCAGGCGGGCATCACGATGGGCGAGATCGTTGGCAGCGTGCAGCAGCTGGCCGAGCTGCTGGCCGGTATCCGCAGTGCATCGCAGGACCAGCATGCCGGCATCGCGCAGGTGAAGCAGACCATCGTGCAGATGGAAGCCAGCACCCAGCGCAACGCCAGCCTGGTGGAAGAGGCTGGTGCCTCCACCGCGCAGATGCAGGCGCAGGTACACGCGCTGGCCGAAGCGGTGGGCGCGTTCCAGTTGCAGTCGATGCCACAGGCGCGCGCTGCGGCCTGATCGTGCTCCGGTAGTGCCGGCCGCTGGCCGGCACTACCCTTGTGGCTCAATACACGTCGCGACGGTAGCGCCCTGTCTCCAGCAGCGTTTCCACTTCTTCATCACCCAGCGCTTCGCGCAGCACCTGGTCCACGCCTTCGGCCATGCCCAGCAGCGAACCGCAGACGTGGATGACCGCACCACGCTGCATCCAGTCGCGCAGGGCATCGGCTGCTGCACGCAGGCGATCCTGCACATAGCCGCCCTCACCATCGCGCGAGAACGCCAGGTCCACCCGCGCGAGATGGCCATCGGCCTGCCACGCTTCGATCTCATCGGCGAACAGGAAGTCGTGCGCGCGCTGGCGTTCGCCGAACAGCAGCCAGTGCCCGTGCTCACCTGCATGCGCGGCTTCGCGCAGCAGGCTGCGCAGGCCCGCGATGCCGGTGCCATTGCCGATCAGCACCATCGGCGCACCGCCAACGCGATGGAAACCGGGGTTGCGGTGCACGCGGGCCACGATGCTGGCACCGACCGGCGCATGCAGCGACAGCCAGCCCGAACCCAGGCCGGTGCGTCCGGTTTCGTCATGGACCAGCCGCACCACCAGTTCGACCGCACCGTCATCCGTACAGGATGCGATGGAGTACTCGCGCCCCGGCAGCAGTGGCAGCCCTGCCAGCCAGAGGCACGCATCCTGCACCGCCAGCGCAGCATCGGCATCGGGCAGCTCGCGCTCGCTGGCCAGCGCCAACAGCGTGCGCGGCTGGCCGTCAATCAGCAACGGCTGCTGGGGATCCAACCCATGTGCCTTCAGCACCGCAGCGGCGTGCCGCGCGTTGTGGCGGGGCGCGACGCGCAGGATGTCGCCCGCCTGCCATTGCGCGTCGGCCGGTGGCGCAAGACGGATGCGCCAGATGGCGCCGCCCACGCTGCCTGGATTGAGGCGGTCACGGCCGAGCAGGCGCCACTCGTGCATCTGCGTCGCGGCCGGCAACACGCTGTCATCGGTGGCGATGCCGGTCAGCGCGCCGAGATGTTGCTGCCACTGGCGCAGCGCCGGTATCGCGGCGGCATCGACATCGATGCGCTCGAACAGCGCACGTGCGCCGTTGCCCAGCAGCCAGCCATCGAATTGGCGGCCAAAGCCGCAGTAATGCGGGTACTGGCGGTCGCCCAGGGCGAGCAGGCCGAACTGCAGGCCCGACAGATCGGGCGCTTGTGCCAGCAGCCGCCGCGCAGCGCCCCGTGCCGCATCTGGCGGCTCGCCATCGCCGAAGGTGCTCAGCACGAACAATGCCTGCGCAGTGCGCGCGAGCTGCGTGGCATCGACCCGGGCCAATGGCAGTACCTGCACGCCATGGCCAGCGGCCTGCAGCTGCGCGGCGGCACGCCAGGCCAGCTGCTCGCCCAGCCCGCTCTGGCTGGCATGCACGACCAGCCAAGGTGCGCGGCCATCATCGGTGGCAACCGGCAGCGACCGGCGCAGCCCGCGCGCGGCACGCTGGCTGCGGCGGCGGTCCAGGTACAGCATCCAGCCGGTGATGAAGAACAGGCTCATGGCCAGACTGCTGAGCATCACCACGACACGCCCGGGCATGCCGAAGTAGCTGCCCGAGTGCAACGCGAACACGCTGGTGGCCAGCTGCGCGCCGGCGCCCTGGCGCGCGTAGGGGCGCGAATCGAGGATTGCCCCGCTGGCCGGATCCAGCTGCAGCAGATCATGTGCACGGTCATGGTGGCCACCGCGCCGTGACGGATCGCCAGCCATCACCCGCACGTTGACCGCCTGGCCAGGCTTTTCCGGCAGGCGCAGGTCGATGTAGCCGGTGTGCACGCCGGGCAGGGCATACAGCGTGGCTTCGATGCGCTCCAGGTTCAGGGCGGCGCCGGTGGCGACCTTGTGCTTGGCGGCCGGTGCGACGCCCAGCAGCGTATTGGCGGCACTGCGATACCAGTCGAAGGACCACCACAGGCCGGTCAGCGCACTCATCAGGTAGATCAGCAGCACCCAGGTGCCGACCACCGAGTGCAGGCTCCACAGGAAGCCACGGCCGCTGCGTTTCCATTCCACCGCCAGCCAGCTGCGCCAGTGCCACCAGCGGCGCGGCCAGCGCAGGTAAAGACCGGACAGGGTGAAGAACAGCAGCGCGATCGCACAGCTGCCGGTGATCCACTTGCCGCGCTCGCCCGCGGCGAGGTGGCGGTGCAGGTCCTCGACGAAGTCGAAGAACGCCTGCCCACGCAAGGCACTGAAGCGCTCGCCGCTGTACGGGTCGAAGTAGACCCAGTGTTCCTTGCCACCAGCGAAGCGTGCCACCGAGGGCCGCTGCCCGGTGGCGTCCACGCGCAGGCGCTGCAGGGGGCGATCACCGCCGGCCTGCAGCAGCGGCACCAGTTCGCTGAGTTCAAGCGGAAGCTGGCCGTCGGCATGGTGCTCGGCGATTTCGGCGAAGCCGGGGTTGGCCGCCCGCAGCAGTTCGTCCTCGAAGGACAGCACGGCGCCGCTGAGGCCCATCACGGCCAATACGGCACCGGCGGTGATGCCCAGCAGCCAGTGCAGTTGGAACAGGACGTTCTTGAACATGGAAGGAGGAGGGCCTGGAAGGCTGCCGCCCGCATCCTGCGCAACAGCAAATGAGAATTAGTCGCGGAATTCTCCGTGGCGGACGGGCTACGGTCAAGGAGGGTTTTGTTGCAGGGCTTTGCAGCCCTGCACCCGCTACAAGCCGGAGCAACGTCAACGTCAAAAGCTGGCTTTCCGTGGGTTGGCGGGGTGGGTCCGGTTGAGGGGGACGCTGCAAGTACGTCCATGTAAGCTCGGTCGCCGCATCCATGCGGCTCACGCCCCCTCAACCGGACCCACCCCGCCTTCGACAGTTTCCTGCGATCTGTCGGAAATACTCTTGGGGTCAGATCCGTTTTCCGTAGGAAAACGGATCTGACCCCGGAATTTCATTCGATATCTGACAGATGTGTCGACCAAGGTCGACACCTACCAACAGCCGCGAAGATCTGTCAGAGGCGGGGCGGTGTCGGAGTGCGGGGTGTCAGCCGCATGGATGCGGCTGCCAAGCTTACAGGGACGTACTTGCAGCGTCCCCGCACTCCGACACTGCCCCGCCATCCCACGGAATGCCCGCTTTGGCTTTGGCTGTTGCCGTTGCATCGAGCAGGGTGCAGGGCTGCAAGCCCTGCAAAAAACACCCTCACTTCACCCAGCTGTCGATCTCGCCGTGGGCGAACGGTCCCAGCTTTGCCTTCACCAGCCGCCCCTGCGCATCGAACAGCACGCTGTAGGGCAGCAGGCCCTGTGTATTGCCCAGCTGCACGCTGGCATCGCGCGGCCCCGGGGTCTCGATCACGATCGGATAATCCACCGGTACCCGCTGCAGGAAACCGCGCACGTCCTCCGGCGTATCCAGCGCCAGTCCCAGCACCTGCACACCGTGCTCGCCCTGGATATGTGCGAAACGCGCCAGTTCGGGCATTTCTTCAACGCAGGGCGCGCACCAGCTGGCCCAGACATTGATCAACAGCGGGCGACCGCCAGCGTGCTGGCGCAGGTCCAGCGGCCGGCCTTCAAGATCGGGCAGCGACAGCGCGGGCAGGCTGTCGCCGACCTGCAGGGCCGGTGCCGCAGCCGCCATAGCAGGCGCCGCTGGCATGGCCTCAGGCGCAACCGGCGCAGGAGCCAATCGATGCCCGGCCCACAGGCCAAGGCCGGCGGCCAGCACCGCTGTCCACAGCAGCGCTGGCCGTTGCCACTTCATCGTGCGGTGCGCAGCAGCGCTTCCTCCACCACCGCCTGGGTCAGCAGGGTCGGCAGCACGGTCGGCGGTGCGCCGGGGCCGTACACCACGTACAGCGGCACGCCGACGGCCTTGTGCTCTTCCAGGAACGTGGTGATCTGCGGATCGACGTTGGTGTAGTCACCGCGCATGTACACCGCGTTGGTGCGCTTGAGCAGGTCCTTGAACTCCGGCCGCGACAGCACGGCGCGCTCGTTGGCCTTGCAGCTCACGCACCAGTCGGCGGTCATGTTGACGAACACCACGCGGTTGTCGGCGCGCAGGCGGTCCAGCAACTGCGGCGAATACTCCACCACGTTGTCGCTGGCGGCCTGTGCGGCGCGTGCCGGCGCTGCCAGCTGGGTCACGCCCCAGGCCGGTACCAATGCGCCGATCGCCAGCAGCACGCCGAGCAGCGTCACCGCACGCGAGCCGGTCCAGCGGTTGCGCTCGAACAGCCACAGGCCGAAGGCGAACAGCAACAGGCCACCCAGCACCAGCGCCATGCCGTCCACGCCGCGTTGCTTGCCCAGCACCCACAGCAGCCACAGCGCGGTGGCGTACATCGGGAAGGCCAGCACGTGCTTGAGCGTTTCCATCCACGGGCCGGGCTTGGGCAGGCGGCGCGCCAGCGCCGGCACGAAGCCGATCAGCAGGAACGGCAGCGCCAGGCCCAGGCCGAGGAACAGGAACACGGTCATCGCCTTCAGCGGCGGGGCAATGAACGCGTAGGCAATCGCGCCACCCATGAACGGGCCGACGCAGGCACTGCCGACCACGCAGGCCAGCGCACCGGTGAAGAAGTCACCGGCCGGGCCGCTGCGGCTGGCCAGCGACTGGCCCAGGTTGCCGATGCCGCCGCCCAGGGTGAACACGCCGGACAGGCTCAGGCCTACCGCGAACATGATGTAGGCCAGCGCCGCCACCACGCCCGGGTGCTGCAGCTGGAAGCCGATGCCGACGGCGTTGCCGATTGCGCGCAGGCCCACCATCAACGCACCGATCACCGCGAATGCGACCAGCACGCCCAAGGTGTACCAGAGCGCGTGGCTGCGTGCGCGCTGCGGGCTTTCGCCACTCTGCGCCAGGCTCAGGACCTTCAGCGACAGGATCGGCAGCACGCAGGGCATCAGGTTCAACACCAGGCCGCCGGCCAGCGCCAGCAGCAGCACCCAGACGAACGAACGGTCCGGGTTCGGTGTGGTCGCCGGCGGGCGCGTACGCAGCGCGTTGTCACCGCGCGCATCGGCGGCGAATTCATTGCCGTCCACGGTGCCTGCGACGGCCGGGGGGACGGCATCCGTATTGGGCACCGTCGGCAGCAGGCGCAGGGGGGCGCCGTTGGCGCCTTCGCGTGGCGCCACAGCCAACGGGCTGATTACCTCGTTGCGCGGCGGCGCCTGATCCGTGCTGGCGTTGATCTTGCCGGCCGGGATCGACAGCTTCACCCGGCGGGTCATTGGCGGGTAGCAGATGCCATCGGTCTGGCAGCCCTGGAAGGTCACCACGAGGGTGCCGTCAACCGCGTCGGCAACCGTGCGCCGCAACGGCAGCGGCACTTCCACCTGGTTGAAATACACCGAGACATCGCCGAAGTGCTCGTCGCGATGCGACTGCGCGGCCGGCCAGCGCGGCGTGCCGGCCTGCACGCCGGTGCTGCCTTCCAGCTTCAGCGAGGTGCGGTCGCGATACAGGTAGTAGCCCGGTGCCGGGCTGAAGCGCAGCAGCAGGGTGTTGCCGTCGCTGGCGATGGCATCGAAGCCGAACGCCTGTTCCGACGGCAGCGGCAGCGCCTGGCTGTTGCTGGCCGCACCTGGCAGGCGCAGGCCGCCGCTGTTGCCGGCACCGGCCAGCGGGTTGTTGAACGGACTGGCCGCACCGGCGCGCGCGGCCGGGGCCGCGGCCTGTGCACCGCTGCCGGGCAGGGTGACCTGCACCACGCGCTTCTGCGGCGGGTAGCAGACACCGGCATCTGCGCAGCCCTGGTAACGCACTTCCAGGCTGATGGTGCCGGCGGCCTCGGTCGGCGTGCCGGGCAGGGTGGCCTGCAGGCGCTCGCGATAGGTTTCGACCTCGCCGAAGAAATCGTCGTGGTGCTTGTCGCCCTTGGGCATCTGCAGCGCGCCGGCATTGAAGGCCGGGTCGGCCTTGACGCTGGTGCGGTGGCGATACAGGTAATAGCCGGGCGCGATCTTGAACTGCAGTTGCACCTGGCCACGTTCGGGGGCGGTGGCGGTCAGCGCGAACGCCTGGTCCACCGGCAGCAGGTCTTTCTCATCCAGGGCGAACGCCGGCAGCGAGAGCCACAACAGGGCGCACAGGGCGGCGCCACGCGCAAACAGAGTCTTCAATCAGTGTCCTCCCGGGTCTGTGCCCGGATCCAATCCAGATACGCCGGCAGGCCGGCCCGGGTTTCGACCGCGATGCACTCCGGGAGTTCATACGGATGCAGTTCGACGATCCGGGCGATTGCGTCATTGACGCGACTCGCGGTGGTCTTGACCAGCAGCTGCAGCTCGGCGTCGGTGGTCACCTCGCCCTGCCAGCGGTAGGTCGACTGCGCGCCATCGAGGCGGGTCACGCACGCGGCCAGGCGCTCGCCAACCAGCGCGTGCGCGATGCGCTCGGCACTGGCCAGGTCCGGGCAGGTGGTCAACAGCAGCAGGACGGGATCGACGGTCGACATGACCGTCGAGTATAGGGCCGCCGCCGGGTCAGGACCCGGCGGCGGCCGTGGACCGCTGCGTTGCGCGGTCAGTTGGCCAGCTGGCAGGTGGCCGGCTTGGCCGAGGTGAACAGGCCAGGGGTCGCCCACTCGGGGTGGTCGATGAACGGGTTGCGGTTGCCCTGGAAGCTGTAGATCACGTCATTGCGCGCACGCTCGGCATCATCCGGCGGGTCGGACAGGTGCCAGTCGATCAGCGTCGACAGCAGGCCCATGTAGGCCGGCGAGCTGCTGGTCTTGACGATCCTGCTGCGGTCGTCGGTCAGCTCCAGGTCCGGCTCGGACTGGCCAGTGGCTGCATCCTTGCCGCCCTCGTAGCGGATCGCCATGTACATCACCGCACGCGCCATGTCGCCCTTGCGCTTGCCCCACACCTCGAACGTGCCGGTGTTGCCGTCCGGCGTGCGCACCCAGTTGGAGTTGCCCGGATAGCCACCACTGCCGCCACCCTGGCCGTTGTTGGCCTCGGTGGCGCGCTCGCCGCAGCTGGCGTCGCACTTGCCGAACGGCTTGTTGCCACGGTCGGCGTTCCACTGTGCATCGGTCAGGTACAGCATGTGGGTGTCGGTATAGGGCGCGTACGGCAGGCCCTTGTCACCCGTGGTGGTGGCAAAACCCAGCGAGTTCGGCCAGGTGTGCTCGCGGTTGTACTTCAGGCCACTGCCGCTGCCGGCGCGATCGGTCACCTTGGCGTAGCTGCGGTTGCGATACGCGTCGAGGATGCGGTTCGGGTTGTTCGGGTCCTCGTCTGCGATCTCCAGGATGGTCCAGGTACTGGTGCCCGAGCCGCTGTACGGGTAGGCGGTGTGGCCCTTGATTGTCGCGTGCAGCGAGCAGCGCAGCTGGCTCGGGCTGGAGGTGTTGACCTTGGAGTAGTAGCCGGCCGGCACACCCGGGTTGCCCGGGTCCGGATTGCCGCCGGTGCTGGCCACGGTGAAGGCGATGCGGCTGTCGGCCGCCGGGTATGCGCCCTGCAGGTCGGTGATGCGCGCGGCGCGGATGTCGAAGCGGCAGGCTTCACCGGCCACCAGCGCGGTGTTGGTGGACAGCTTCACGCTGCGCCCGCTGGCCGGGAAGGTCAGCGGCACGCTGCCGGAGGTACCGCAGCTCAGCGCGAAGGCGCCGCTGGCGAGGTTCACGGTTTCGCTGAACACCACTTCCAGATCGGCGGCGGCCGGGAAGGTGCTGCTGCCCTGCGCCGGGGTGGTGGTGGACACCGACGGCGGCGTGTTCGGGCCCGGGGTGCCGCCGCCACTGAAGGTCTGGCCGTTGTTGCAGCTGCCGAAGGTCTGCCTGGCCGACTCGGCCCAGGTGAAGTGGGCGTACTGGCTGCCGCTGCCGGTCAGCTGCAACGAGGTGCCGGGGGCCGTGCTGTTGGTCTCGGCCACCGGAATGTTCTGGCTGGTCATGCCGGCGGCAGGGCCACCGGAGGCGGTGATGGCGCCCTCGTAGCTGAGGAACTGGACCACCTTGCCGCTGGCGTCGACCAGGGCGATGCCGTCGTTCGGGCCGTTCTGGATGCCGTTGGTCGGGTAGTTGACCACGGCGATGCTGGCGCTGCCGCAACCGGCGGCGGTGCCGGCCGGGACCGGGTTGTTGGCGTAGACCGTGGCGGCCGAAGGATTGCTGCCGTTGTAGAGGTAGAGGCGGTAGCCGGACAGGTCTTCACCTGCGGTAGCGACCACTTCGATGGCTTCGCCGACGTCACCGGCGGCGGTGCTGTCGTCGTAGTGCAGTTCGTTGATGAAGACCTCGGCCTGGGCCGGCGCCGCGGCCAGTGCCAGCAGGCAGGCGGCGGCAAGCGGGGACAGCAATCGCATCGACTACTCCTTGTGATTGGGAATGCGTGACCGAGCCTAAGGCCGATCCAGTGACACTTTGTCGTAAATGAACGTCAGATATCTGACAGTGCGACGCTTGTCACCGAAATTGTCCAGGACCGACGCCTTGGCCGAGGCGCGCGGGTGGAAAAAATTTTTTCATTCCGCCCTTGAAAGGGGGCGGCGGGGCTCCATCTCTGCCCTGCTCCCGACGTTGTCGGGTTTCTTCACGTGCGGTTCTGGCACTCGCCTGGGGTGAGTGCTAACATCGCCGGACTTTTTTAGACCAATCAATCACTTAAGAGGTCTCCTATGAGCATCAAGCCGCTGCACGACCGCGTTGTGGTCAAGCCGATCGAAGCCGACGAAATCTCCGCCGGTGGCATCGTCATCCCCGACTCGGCCAAGGAAAAGTCCACCAAGGGTGAGGTCGTGGCCGTCGGCCCGGGCAAGCCGCTGGACAACGGCAACGTGCGCGCGCCGTCGCTGAAGGTCGGCGACAAGGTCATCTATGGCCAGTACGCCGGCAGCTCGTACAAGAGCGAAGGCGTCGAGTACAAGGTCCTGCGCGAAGACGACGTGCTCGCCGTCATCGGCTGAGCCTCGGCGCGACCTGTTTCAACCTGATCCCAAACTCCCAGCCGCCGGGCATCGTCCGGCGCTACCAATGAGGTAAATGCAATGGCTGCCAAGGATATTCGTTTCGGTGAAGACGCCCGTTCGCGCATGGTGCGCGGCGTCAACGTTCTCGCCAATGCCGTCAAGGCCACCCTGGGCCCGAAGGGCCGCAACGTCGTGCTGGAAAAGAGCTTCGGCGCCCCGACCATCACCAAGGACGGCGTCTCCGTCGCCAAGGAAATCGAACTGGCTGACAAGTTCGAGAACATGGGCGCGCAGATGGTGAAGGAAGTTGCTTCGCGCACCAACGACGATGCCGGCGACGGCACCACCACCGCCACCGTGCTGGCCCAGGCCCTGATCCGCGAAGGCGCCAAGGCCGTTGCCGCCGGCATGAACCCGATGGACCTCAAGCGCGGTATCGACAAGGCCGTTTCGGCCGCCGTCGCCGAGCTGAAGAACATCTCCAAGCCGACCGCCGACGACAAGGCGATCGCCCAGGTCGGTACCATCTCGGCCAACTCGGACGAGTCGATCGGCCAGATCATCGCTGACGCGATGAAGGAAGTCGGCAAGGAAGGCGTCATCACCGTTGAAGAAGGCTCGGGCCTGGACAACGAGCTGGACGTGGTCAAGGGCATGCAGTTCGACCGCGGCTACCTGTCGCCGTACTTCATCAACAACCAGCAGTCGCAGACCGCTGACCTGGATGACCCGTTCATCCTGCTGCACGACAAGAAGATCTCCAACGTCCGTGACCTGCTGCCGGTGCTGGAAGGCGTCGCCAAGGCCGGCAAGCCGCTGCTGATCGTGGCCGAGGAAGTTGAAGGCGAAGCGCTGGCCACCCTGGTCGTCAACACCATCCGTGGCATCGTCAAGGTCGTGGCCGTCAAGGCTCCGGGCTTCGGCGACCGTCGCAAGGCGATGCTGGAAGACATGGCCGTGCTGACCGGCGGCACCGTGATCTCCGAAGAAGTCGGCCTGTCGCTGGAGAAGGCCACCATCAAGGACCTGGGCCGCGCCAAGAAGGTGCAGGTCTCCAAGGAGAACACCACCATCATCGACGGCGTCGGCGACAAGGCCAACGTTGATGCACGCGTGGCGCAGATCAAGACCCAGATCCAGGACACCTCCTCGGATTACGACCGCGAGAAGCTGCAGGAACGCGTGGCCAAGCTGGCCGGCGGTGTTGCCGTGATCAAGGTCGGCGCCTCGACCGAAATCGAAATGAAGGAAAAGAAGGATCGCGTCGACGACGCCCTGCACGCCACCCGTGCGGCCGTTGAAGAAGGCGTGGTTCCGGGCGGCGGCGTTGCCCTGGTCCGCGCGATCACCGCGCTGGCCGGCCTGAAGGGCGCCAACGAAGACCAGAACCACGGCATCCAGATCGCCCTGCGTGCGATGGAAGCCCCGCTGCGCGAGATCGTTGCCAACGCCGGTGACGAGCCGTCGGTCATCATCAACAAGGTCAAGGAAGGCACCGGCAGCTTCGGCTACAACGCCGCCACCGGCGAGTTCGGCGACATGCTGCAGTTCGGCATCCTGGACCCGACCAAGGTGACCCGTTCGGCGCTGCAGAACGCGGCCTCGATCGCTGGCCTGATGATCACCACCGAAGCGATGGTTGCCGAAGCTCCGAAGAAGGACGAGCCGGCCATGGGCGGCGCCGGTGGCATGGGCGGCATGGGTGGCATGGGCGGCATGGACTTCTAAGGTCCACGCCCGCGTCGGACGTTGCCGGCCCTGGTCGGCGCGTCTCCCCGATGCACGGAAAAACCCCGCCGCGAGGCGGGGTTTTTTTGTTGCCCGGTTGCCGCCATGGCGCCGCGTCGCTACGCTCGCAGACCATGCCTACCTCGTTCATCGTCGTCGACGACTTCCTTTCTCCAGCCGATGCACACGGCCTGCGCCAGGCCGGCCTGGGCCTGACCTACCCGGCGCAGGAGGGGGCATTCCCCGGGCGTAATTCGCTCGAACGGCTGGAGCTGGACGGCCTGTCCGAGGCCGCGTCGCGGTTGGTCAACGAGCCGCTGCGGCCGGTCAATCCGTTGCAGTCGCACGGCAAGTTCCGGCTGACCCTGGCCAGCGATGTGGGTCGCGCCAAGGTGCACACCGATCATTCGCACTGGTCCGGCATCCTCTACCTCAGCGCCCCGGAGCACTGCGAAGGGGGTACCGAGTTCTTCCGCCATCGCCGCACCAACACCGAGCGCATGGCGCTGAACGCCCACGAGCTGGCTGCGCTGGGCTACGCCAACGGCGGCGACATGCATCGGGACATCATCGAGCGCGACAGCGTCGACGACAGCCAGTGGGAAATGACCATGCGCATCCCGATGCGTTTCAACCGCCTGGTGCTGCTGCGCCCGTGGTTCTGGCATACCGCCGGCCCGGCCTTCGGCGACCGGCCGGAGAATGGGCGGCTGGTCTACCTGATGTTCTTCGAGCAGGCGCGTTGAAGGGAGGTCATCCACGCATGGCGTGGATCTACTTCACGAATGCCTTCGCTGCGCCGTACTCCCACTGCCACGGTACGCCGATGTCGCCGAGCACGAAGGCCACCAGCGCCGGGAAGGTCGCCTCGGCGCGCACATCGTTGCCCAGGATCACCACGCAGCGCTGCTGCTGCTCGACGCACACCAGCGTATTACCGACCGCATCATCGTGGCCGCCCTTGTAGAAGCCCGCGCCTTGCGGGCCACGGAAAGTCACCACCCCCAGGCCGGCCGCCAGGTCCTTGCGCTGCAGCGCCTTCGGCAGCTCCGGTTGCAGTGTGGGGAACTGGCTGGCGGTGGTGATCGGCAGCTGCGGCCGCACCAGCTCCTTGCGCATCGTCGCTGACAGCCCATCGCCGCGCACGTAGCCGGCGGCGAAACGGGCCATGTCGGCGATGGTGGTATCCATCGAACCGGCCGCGCGCACGCGGCTGCGCTCATCGTGCGGCTCGGCGGTGCCCTCCATGGTCCAGCCGTCGGCCAGGTTGGTGGCGAAGTCCCCGCGCCACATCATGCTGGTGCGGGTCATGCCGAAGCGGTCGAATACCCGCTGCTGCATCAACGCACCCACATCCTCGCCCAGCCGTCCGCGTTCGATCACGAACTGCAGCAGGATCAGCCCTTCGCCGGAATAGCCGTAGCGGCTGCCTGGATCGAAGTGGAACTTCAGCCGGCCGTCCGGTTCAAGAAACGCGAAGTTGGCAAAGCCACTGGCGTGGTTGAGCAGCAGGCGTGGGGTGAGCTGGCGCCAGCGCGCATCATCGGCCAGCACGCGGTAGTCGGCGTACTTCTTCGTTTCGGGCGGATAGTCCGGCAACGGCTTGTCCAGCGCTGTGGCGATGCTGGCATCCAGATCGATCCTGCGGTCCTGCGCCAGCTGCGCGACCAGATGGCCGAATGCCATCTTGGTCAGCGAGGCGGCGTACATCACCGTATCGGTGCGCAGTGGTTCGCCTGCGGTATTGCGCTCGCCGTAGGCGGCGACGTGCACCACCTTGCCGCCGTCGATCACCGCCAGTGCCATGCCGCGCGCTTGTGCGGCCTGCATCAACCGCTGCGCTTCGGCATCGATGCGGGCCGGCGAGGGTACCGGGGGAGGTGCAGCCAGCACGGCCAGCGGGAACAGCGTCAGCAACATCAGGGCAGCACGGCACATGCGTGGAACTCCTGGTGGGGCGCACGGCGATGCTACGCCAGGCTGCCGCTGGCGTCATTGCCGGATGTCAGCTGGCCTTCGGCCGGCGCAGGCAGATCCGGGACGCGCCGGCACCAATGTCCACCTGGCCGCCGCGCATTGCATCCGCACCAAGGATCAGCGCCGGCCGGCCCTCCAGGCCGATCGCCTTGAACACTGGCAGTTCGCTGATGCGGACCTCCATCGAGGGGTGCTGCCAGCCGTTGCCGGCCATGCCGGGCAGGGTGTACAGCCAGGTTGCCTGCTTTCCGCCGCCCAGGCCTTCGGTGCCCTTTTCACGCACCCGCACCCGTGCGTCGCTGCCGTCGGTGCGCAGCCCCAGTGCGCGGGCTGCTTCGGCGTTGAGGACGGTCTGCGCGGCACCGGTGTCGACCACGGCGATGGCGTCCACCGCGGGCGCGCCCAGTGCAAGCATGATGAAGCCGAACTGGCGCAGGCCGTCAGTGCGTCCGGGCAGCGCATTGGGCTGGCAACCCGGTCCTTCCAGGTTCAATCCGCCGGGTGTCCACAGCGCCAGTTGATTGCGGCCGAAGTCCCAACGGGTGTCCCAGCGTCCGGTCAGATCGTTGCCGATCAAGCCGTCAATGGCCGGATCATCGTCCTTCGGCAACGACGACAGATCGACCTTCATGGCTTGGGCCTGCAGCTGCCAACTGCCCAGCTGCCAGGACGTTCTGCGTATGCGCTGCAGCTGCGCGGAGGCTGCACTTGCCCCTTGGGCCTGTGATACCTCCGCATCCGCATCTCCCAGACCGTAGCGCCGCACGACGCGGTCATCGACCAGCGTGGCGCCTGCCGCGCTGTCGACCACGAAGCGCAGCGGTTCGGCACGCCCGTCCAGCGACACGGCCACGGCCGGATGACCGCCCTGCATCCACATCGGCAGGATGTGTTCGGGGGAATCGGACGCCAGCGCAGCAAGCGGGGCAGCAAGCAGGACGAATGGGATGAGGCGCAAGGCAGGTCTCCGCAGTGATCATGGGTGACCATTGGCGCGCAGCGGCGTATCGCGGGAATATCGGCGTTGATACCGTCCTGATACAGACCTGCCTGATACTGCCTGCATGACGACTCCCGCCCGTGTCATCGTTGTCGATGACGACGCCAGCATCCGTGATGCCATCGCCGATTGCCTGTTGCTGCATGGCTACCAGGTACGGGTGGCAGCGGACGCGACGGCGCTGGACGTGCTGCTGCAGGTCGATCGCCCGGACGTGATCATCCTCGACTGGATGATGCCCGGTGAGGATGGCCTGTCGGTCTGCCGCCGGCTGCAGGCACGGGCCATTCCGATCCTGATGCTGTCGGCGATGGGCAGCGCACCGGACAGGGTGATCGGCCTGGAGATGGGCGCGGACGACTACCTGGCCAAGCCGTTCGACCCGCGCGAGCTGCTGGCGCGGGTACGCGCGCTGCTGCGCCGGCAGGACAAGCTGCGCGCGCAGGTAGCCAGTGAACTGCGCTTTTCTGGTTGGCGGTTGCTGCCGGAACAACGTCGCCTGCTGGCGCCGGATGGGAACGAGCTGGTGCTCAGCCGTGGTGAATTCAGCCTGTTGCTGGCGCTGGCCGAACGCCCCGGGCGGGTACTGGGGCGCGAGCAGCTGCTGCAGCTGAGCCGTGGCGAGCCGAGTGACAGCGTCGACCGCGCGGTCGACCTGGCGATCAGCCGCCTGCGCCGCAAGCTCGGGCAGGCCTCACCCGGTGCGGAAACCCTGGTGCAGACATCGCGTGGCGAAGGCTATCGCTTCCACGCCGAGGTACAGGTGCTGTGAGCAGCCGGTGGCCGACCGCGCGTTGGATCACGATGCTGGCCCTGGCCAGCCTGCTGCTGGCGACACTGGTCAGCGTTGCCGTGGTTGGCTGGATGCCTCGGCCCGCGCCGCCACCGATGCGGTTGGACCAGGCCGTGCAGGTGCTGCGGGGGGAACAGGCCGCGGCACCACTGGGCCTGCATCTGGCGACGCAGGATGCGCCACCAAAGGGCAGTGCCAGTGACTGGCTCACCCAGTTGGCGGCGCTGCAGATGGGTTTGCCGGCGAAGGAGGTGCGCCTGGTCTGGAGCGGACAGGGCAAGGCGCCTGATGTGCAGGTCATCGAAGGCGGCGAGGTGCTCGACGGCACGGCGCGGGTCGGCGTACTGAAGGCGCAGGCCGCGCTGCTGACCGCGATGCAATGGCCGCCGTTTGAACTGGGCGTGCGCCAGGCCGATGGCCGCTGGCGGGTGGTCGGCAGCGATCACAGTGATCTGGCAGCTTGGCGGCGACAGGTGATACTGGCGCTGCTGGGCGGTGCCGTGTTGCTGGCGCCGCTGGCGGCGTGGGCATCGATCCGGCTGGGGCGTCCACTACGACGCTTGGCCGATGCCAGTGCACGCGTGGACCTGCAAGCCGACACGCCCCTGCCGGAAGATGGCCCGCGCGAGGTACAGATGCTGGCCGCCGCGATCGGCACCGGTCGAGAGCGCCTGCGTGCGCAGGCCCAGGACATGACCCATATGCTGGCTGCAGTGGCGCATGACCTGCGCACACCATTGACCGGCCTGCGACTGCGCGCCGAGTTCGCGCCCACACCACAGGCGGCCCGGATGGTGGCGGACATCGAGCGCATGGACACGATGATCGAGCAGGTGCTCGATTACGCACGCGGCGAACTGCAGCCGTTGCAGATGCGCCCGCTGGATCTGGCCGCGCTGCTGGAGGAGTGCGTGCAGGCAGCGTTGCTGCGCGGTGTCGAGATCTCCATCCAGGGGCCGGACAGTCTGCCCTGGCACGGCGACGCGCTGCTGCTTCGGCGCGCGTTCGACAACCTTATCGACAATGCCGATCGCTATGCCGGGGCGGTGGAGCTGCGGCTTGCCGTGGTTGAGCGAGGGGTCCAGCTGGAGGTGATGGATCGGGGCCCAGGTATCGCCGAGGGCGACCGAGTACGCCTGCTGCAACCGTTCCAGCGCAGCGAGCGTTCTCGTAGTCGCACCACCGGTGGAGCGGGACTTGGGCTGGCAGTGGCCGCCAATGTGGCGAGGCGGCACGCGGGCGAACTGCAGCTGCTGCACCGGGAGGGCGGCGGGCTGATTGTGTGCCTGCTGCTGGGAAAGTTCACCTGATATCGGCTGTGGTTTACAGGCAGCGGCTGTTCGGCTGTATGATTAGGTGCCTAACGATATCGCGTGCGTGAGATGATCGAAGCCAAGCACCGTGCCCTGATCGAGGAAGCGCAGCGACGCGGTCGCGCCAACATCGCGCCGCTGCGCCTGTGTTTCCAGCTGCTCTCGCTGTCCTCGTCGATCGATCGCGACTGCGCCGCGCGGCTGGCACCGCATGGGCTCAGCGAGGGTCGCTTCATCGTGCTGTTCCTGTTGCACGGGGCCGGTGGCGCACTGCCGCCGCATGTGCTGGCCGAGCGCGCCGGCGTGACCCGCGCCACCATCAGCGGCCTGCTCGATGGCCTGCAGCGCGAAGGCCTGCTGCAGCGTCGCAACGATGACGGGGATGGCCGCCGCCTGCAGATCGTGCTGACCGCACCGGGAAAGCGTTTGGCCGAATCGCTGTTCGAGCAGCACACGCAATGGATCGGTGGGCTGTTCAACGGCCTGGATGCTGATGAACAGCAGCAGCTGTCACAGCTGCTGCACAAGGTCTGGCAGCACACGGACGCCGGGCGGGAATCCGCAGCATGAGCACGGCCATTCCTGCGGAACGCCGGCAAGCACTCAACACCGGCCGCGTCCCCGCCACCCATCTGGCAGAATGCCTGGCAGTGGATTTTGCCGCGCTGCTGCAGGTGGTGGCGCCTGCGCTTGCACCGGAGGCGCAGCAACGCATGCGGGACGCCTCAGGCAAGGGCATCACGCTGCGCATGGCCCTGGCTGCGCAACTGCTGCGTGAGGCGGGACAGGGGGCGCCTGCGCTTTGGCAGCATCACAGCTCCGATACCGTGCGTGGCTGGGCCTGCTACCTGATCGGCAGCGATGCCCGCGCAACGCTGGCAGGGAAACTGCAGCAGATGCGCACACTGGCCGATGACCCCCATTTCGGTGTGCGCGAATGGGCATGGCTGGCACTACGCACGGACATCGTTGCCGCGCCGATGCAGGCGCTTGATTGCCTGCAACCGTGGTCACAGGAAACATCGCCGTACCTGCGCCGCTTCGCCTGCGAAGCACTGCGTCCGCGCGGTGTCTGGGCCATGCATATCGCACTGTTCAAGCAGCACCCGGAACATGCATCCGCGCTGCTGGAAGCACTGGCCGACGATCCGGAACGCTATGTGCAGGATTCGGTCGGAAACTGGCTCAACGATGCCGGCAAGACTCAGCCGCAGTGGCTGCGCCAGCTGTGTACGCGTTGGCAGCATGAGCGCCACAGCGACGCCAACGCCTACATCCGCAAACGCGCGCTGCGCTCGCTCCGGTAGTGGCGGCCGCTGGCCGGCAACCCCCGAACCCTCAAGGAAGAACCACCATGTCGCACACCTTCATCGAGCTCTACACCGCCACCCCTGCCTGGACCACACTTCCGCCCGAGCAGCGGAACGCCTTCTTCGCCCGTATCGGCGCCGGCATGCAGCAGTTCGATCCGGTCCGCATCACGCCGCTGGCGATGGGCCGCATTGCCTCGGGCGTACCGCACGGCAGCGATGAGCAGTTCTATGCGGTCTGGCGCTGCGCAAGCCGCGAGGAGGTCGATGCGTTGATGGCCGGCATTGCCGCTACCGGCTGGCATGAGTACTTCACCACCACCCAGGCGGTAGGCGCGATGGACAGCATGGCCCAGCACCTTGCCGACCTGGCCGCCTTGTAGCGGCGCGGCAGACGCCGGCAGATCCCGGTGCTGGGCATGGGTGGCACATGCGCCTGTCACCCAGACGCGGTAAACAGGACATTGCCCATGTCCATCCGCAGGAAGGTCGATCATGCAGAGCACGCTCCAGGTCACGCTGTTCGGCCCTCTTGGCGACAGCCCGGCGTTGCAGTTGCCGGGGCTGGAGGGGCCGTCGGTGGCCATCCAGGAATCGGCCCTGCGGCGCTTGGTTTCCGATCTCTACACCGCGCGTTCCCTGCTCAACCCCGAGCAGCTGGACGAGGCCCGGCAGGAACTGGATCGCGTGCTGGAACGCTGGGCCGACATCCATGAGGGCCTGCTGCTGGATATGGAAGTGCATGGCAAATGAGCGACGTTGCGTGGTTGCCGCCGCGTGGGCAGGGCCGGCGCGCATCTCGCTGAACCGCGTCCCCAGTTGCGGATGAAACATTTTGCACTGCGCAAAAGCTGTGCTATCAATACAACCCATGAACGCAGCCGCCACCCGCTTTTACTGGTATTACTTTCCGAAGCCATTGGCGGAGGAAGGACTGCGCTCACCCTGAAGAAAGCTTCAGACGCATTCCCGAAAGCCGCCAGCGAACCTGGCGGCTTTTTTCATGCCGCCACGCTGGGGACCCCCAACGTTCCGGAGACCTCCCCCAATGCCCCCGCACACCGACGACCTGCGTATCCGCACCATCGAACCGCTGACACCGCCTGCCCAGCTGCTGGCGATGCTGCCGTGTGACGATGAAGCCTCCGACACCGTCAGCGCCTCGCGCGCGGCCCTGCACCAGATCCTGCATGGCCGTGACGACCGCCTGGCGGTGGTGGTTGGCCCATGCTCGATCCACGACCCGAAGGCCGCCATCGAGTACGCCCAGCGCCTGAAGCCGCTGCGTGACGCGCTGGCCGGGGAACTTGAAATCGTGATGCGCGTGTACTTCGAGAAGCCGCGCACCACGGTGGGCTGGAAGGGCCTGATCAACGACCCGGACCTGGATGGCAGCTTCAGGATCGACAAGGGCCTGCGCATTGCCCGTGGCCTGCTGCGCGACATCAACAAGCTCGGCCTGCCGGCCGGTGTCGAGTTCCTCGACGTGATCTCGCCGCAGTACATCGCCGATCTGGTGGCCTGGGGCGCCATTGGTGCGCGCACCACCGAAAGCCAGGTGCACCGCGAACTGGCCTCGGGGCTGTCGTGCCCGGTCGGCTTCAAGAACGGCACCGATGGCAACGTGAAGATCGCCGCCGACGCGGTGGGTGCGGCCTCCAATCCGCATCACTTCCTGTCGGTCACCAAGCAGGGCGGCACCGCCATCGTGTCGACCACTGGCAACCCGGATTGCCATGTGATCCTGCGCGGCGGCAAGCAGCCGAACTACGATGCAGGCAGTGTCGCCGAGGCCTGCCAGGCGCTGGCCAAGGCCAAGCTGCCGACTCGTCTGATGATCGACGCCAGCCATGCCAACAGCCTGAAGAATCCGGACAACCAGCCGAAGGTGATCGAGGACATCGCCGTTCAGTTGGAAGACGGTGAACAGCGCATCGTCGGTGTGATGATCGAGAGCCATCTGGTCGGTGGTCGCCAGGAACTGGTGGAAGGCCAACCGCTGGTCTACGGGCAGAGCATCACCGATGGCTGCATCGACTGGGACACCACCGTGACGGTGCTGGAGCGACTGGCCGCGGCCGTGCGCGCCCGTCGCGACGTGAAGGTGTCCGAAGCCGCTTGAGTGCGGCACGTGTGTGGATGGCGGCCAGCGCCTGCGGGGGTGCGGCCGCGATCAGGGCCGGTCGGAGTTGGAGACCGGCCCATCTGCACCGGCGATGCGCCTGGCGCTGCGCATGAGCGACAGCGCCAGGTACATCGCCGGGGTGGTGCGGATTCCGCCGCGCGAACCTCAATGCACTTCGTCGTGGTACACGAACTTCGGCATTTCCCAGCGGTAGTGGATCGCCAGCAGGCGTAGCGCGAAGCCGCCGCCGAGGCAGCACAGGATCGCGGTGGCGTCGGCCACGCCCCAGTGCAGCAGCAACAGGTAGGCCGCGCCGGTCAGCAGCGCGATGATCGCGTACAGCTCCTTCTGGAAGATCAGCGGCACCTCGTTGCAGAGGATGTCGCGCAGCACGCCGCCGAACGCGCCGGTCAACATGCCGGCGATCAGCACGATCGGCATCGCATGGCCGGCTTCGCGCGCGATCGAGCAGCCGATCAGGGTGAAGGCGATCAGGCCCAGGCCATCGAGCACCAGGAAGGTGCGGCGGAAGTGGTGCATCCAGCGCGCCACCCAGGTGGCGATCAGCGCCGCGCATACGGTGAAGCCCAGGTACTCCGGATGCTTCACCCAGCCCAGCGGGTAGTGGCCGAGCAGGATGTCGCGCAGTGATCCACCACCGAGGGCGGTGACGCAGGCGATCATGACCACGCCGAACAGGTCCATGCGGCGGCGGCCGGCGGCCAGCGCGCCGGTCATGGCTTCGGCGGAAATGGCGATCAGGTAGATGATGGACAGCAGCATTGGGCAGGCTCCGGGCGCGGTGGGGCCGGCCATGCGCGACTACCGCCACTGCCTGCGCAATGACGGGATGACGATGACCGGTGCCGCTCCCGCTGTCCTTTTGCCTGAGAGTTCAGCGGCATGGGCCGCGTGCCCCTTCGGCGGATCGTCCCGGGCATGCCCGGTGACCTCTCTCCAGCTCGGCGAGTCGAATGCATGGTTGGTGGGATTCCAGCCCACCGGCCTGAGCGATCATGGGAGCCTGCGCCTTCGGCGGGCGCCAGCGCGGCGCCTCTCTCCTGCATTCGGGCGCCAGTATATCCGCTGCAGTGCAGCACGGCATAATCCGGGCATGGCCCCGTCCCTCCGCCCGTGGTTCCTGTACCTGCTCGAATGTCGCGATGGCAGCTATTACGCCGGCATCAGCACCGACGTGGACGCGCGTTTCGCCGCCCACCAGGCTGGCAAGGGTGCGCGCTACACCCGGGCCCGGCCGCCGCTGCGGGTGCTGGCCGTGCGCGAGTACCCGGACCGGGCCGCCGCCTCGCGGGCCGAATGGCAGCTCAAGCAGCAGCCGCGGGAACGCAAGCTGGCCTGGCTGCAGGCGGTGGATGCTGGGTCCCTGTAGATCCATGGCATACATGGATGCCTCTGTGCCGCCATGCGATGATCGCCCAGCCCTCAGCGCTGGAGACCCGGATGTCCACCGTCGCCCTGTTGTTCGCTCTCTCCGCGTCAACCAGTCCCGCTGCCGACCCGGCCACCCTCGCGGCCATCGAAGCCACCTGCCATGCCTACGTCGACGGCCAGCTGGAGGCCGACCCGCAGCGCGTCGCCCGCTCCCTGCACCCGGACCTGGCCAAGCGCGCGGTCCTCGGCGATACGCCCGACGAGCGGCTGGGCCTGCGCCGCATGTCGAAGGAAGAACTGGTCGCGCTGACGAAGCAGGGCGCGTTGAAGACCCCGAAGGATCAATGGGACCGCCGCTGCACGGTGCTGGACGTGACCGGCAATGCCGCCTCGGTGCGATTGGAAACGCCGTGGTTCGTCGATTACTTCCACATGGGGCGCTTCGACCAGCGCTGGGTCATCGTCAACGCGTTGTGGTACCCGAAACCGAAGGCGAAGTGAGCGCGATGCGTGCCGCCGGTAAGGCATGGGTCTCCGTCGTCGTACTGGCCGCCGGCATCGCACTGCTGCCTGGCCTGCTGTACCTGCTCGGGCTTGCCCTGGTGGGCGGTTGGCCGAAGCCAGCAGACCGTGTGCCCAGTGGTGTGGCTGCGTGCACCAGTGAACCGCGAACAGGATTTCAGCCGATGAATCCCTGGAGTTTCGCCGCGCAGTTCTTCGACGACGACGCGATGAAGAAGAAGGTGCCAGAGGTGGAACGGGAGGCGTTCTGGATTGCCCGCCGCCATCTTTGGCGGCAGCCACGGCACGACATGCTGCGCTGGCATCTGAGCAGCACGGCACTGACGATCTGGATTACCCGCAACTGGAGTGCCGCGCAGATTGCCGACACCGCAAGGAAGGAGGACTTCTGCCGCGCATGGTCGAAACGGCGGGCGCCCGGCGGCCCGATGAAGCGGTAGATCCACGCCATGCATGGATGATGTTGACGGAGTCAGAGCCCTTTCCTGCGGAAAGGGATCGGACCGCGTGGCAGCCGGCCAGCGGCGGGCACTACCGCCTCGGTCGCCGGTCTTCCTGGTCATCACCGAAGATGATGCGCGCGCTGCGCTGGTAGCTCCAGTACGCCACGGCCCAGTTCAGCAGCACTACGATGCGGTTGCGGAAGCCGATCAGGAAGAACACGTGCGCGGCCAGCCAGAACCACCAGGCCAGCACGCCCGACAGCTGCAGCCGCCCCAGGTGCACGATCGCGGCCATGCGACCGATGGTGGCCAGGTTGCCGTAGTCGGCGTACTTGAACGGGCCGGGCTCGGGCTTGCCGTGCAGGCGTGCGCGGATCACCTCGGCCACGTATTTGCCCATCTGCTTGGCAGCGGGTGCCACGCCGGGTACCGGCTTGCCGTCGGCCTGGCTCAGTGCGGCCAGGTCACCGGCCACGAACAGCTCCGGGTGATCGGGCAGGGTCAGGTCCGGTTGCACCGGCACGCGGCCGGCGCGGTCCAGCGGCACGTCCAGCGTGCGCGCCAGC
The DNA here is from genome assembly GCF_014145825.1 of Stenotrophomonas sp. I18B00994. NCBI lineage: Bacteria > Pseudomonadati > Pseudomonadota > Gammaproteobacteria > Lysobacterales > Lysobacteraceae > Stenotrophomonas > Stenotrophomonas sp. I18B00994. The sequence continues at coordinate 45,265 of NZ_JACIUW010000026.1, forward strand.
GGTGAAGCGGCCACGCCGGCGGCCCAGACCACGGTGCGGGCCGGTACGAACTGGTCACCGAGCGTGAAGCCCTGGCTGTCGATGTCGCTCACCGGGGTACCGGTCAGCACTTCCACGCCCAGCTTTTCCAGCTGGCGGCGTGCTTTCAGCGAAAGTACTTCCGGGAACGAGGACAGCACGCGCGGGCCGGCCTCGACCAGCCGCACCTTGGCGCTGGCCGGGTCGATGTGGCGGAATTCGTTGCGCAACGTATGCCGCGCGATCTCGGCCAGGGTGCCGGCCAGTTCAACACCGGTGGGACCGCCACCGACCACCGCGAAGCTCAGCCATGCGGCCTTCTTCGCCGGGTCCGGTTCCGCCTCGGCGCGCTCGAACGCCAGCAGCAGCTTGCGGCGCAGCGCGATCGCATCGTCCAGCGTCTTCAGGCCGGGCGCATCATCGGCCCACTGGTCGTTGCCGAAGTAGGCGTGGGTGGCGCCGGTGGCCAGCAGCAGGCTGTCGTAGTCCAGCGTGCTGCCATCGGCCATGCGGATCTGCCGGGCCTGCTTGTCGATGGCGACCACTTCGCCGAGGCGGACTTCCACGTTGCGCTGGTGGCCGAGGATATGGCGCAGTGGTGCAGCGATATCCGGCGCGGACAGGCCGGCGGTGGCCACCTGGTACAGCAGCGGCTGGAACAGATGATGGTTGCGGCGGTCGACCAGGGTGATGCGTATGCGCTCGCGGGCCAGGGCACGGGTGGCCCAGAGACCGGCAAAACCGCCGCCGACAACAACCAGGTGGGGAACGCGCTCGCGACTCATCGACTCACTCCAGTGGGGGCATTGGGGGAAGCGCCTGGCATCTTCGCACGGCGACTGTCTGTCACGTCAGCGCCCGCGTGGATCGGCGATACTCGGGTTCAGGCAACCGCCCGCGAGGAGTCCATGAGCGAACCGGAAAAGCGCATCGCCCTGTTGATCGACGCCGACAATGCGCCGGCCTCGAAGATCGACGAGGTGTTGGCCGAAGTGGCCCGCTATGGGGTGGCCAACGTGCGCCGCGCCTATGGCAACTGGAAGAGCCCGCGACTGAAGGGGTGGGAAGCGGTGCTGCATGAGTATGCGATCCGTCCCATCCAGCAGTTCGCCTACAGCAAGGGCAAGAATGCCTCGGACATGGCGATGGTGATCGATGCCATGGACCTGCTGTACGCGCGCAACCTGGATGGCTTTGCCATCGTCTCCAGCGATGCGGACTTCACCCCGATGGTGATGCGCCTGTTGACCGATGGCGTGAAGGTGTACGGTTTCGGCGAGAAGAAAACACCCGAGCCGTTCGTCAACGCGTGCTCGAAATTCACCTACCTGGAAGCACTGGGCCAGACCCACGCCAGCGTGCCGGATACCGAACAGGCATCCAGCGAACAGGCCTCGAACGAGCCGGTGGCCAACGACGATGCGCGCCCGCGCAAGAGCGGTGCGGAAATGCGCAGCGACACGCGGCTGGTGAAGATGCTGCGCCGCGCGGTGTCCGCGGCCGAGGGCGAGGATGGCTGGTCGCACCTCGGCCCGGTCGGCAGCCAGATCGGCAACCAGGCGTCGTTCGACCCGCGCAACTACGGCTACGGCAAGCTCAGCGATCTGCTGGCAGCGATCGGCCTGTTCGAACTGAAGAAGGATGGCAAGTCGTCCTACGTGCGCGCGCTGCCGAAAAAGAACCGGTAATGCCGGCCGCTGGCCAGCGAGGAACCGGTAGTGCCGGCCGCTGGCCGGCAATTCCCGGACGCCAGATCCCGCATCCGGCATGCACACACCCCGCCCGATCAGGGGTATCGTTGCCGCTCGCATTGCCAGCAAGGAATACCCGCATGTTGAAGATCTGGGGCCGTCGCAATTCCAGCAACGTCCGCAAGGTGCTGTGGTGTGCCGAGGAAATCGGCCTGCCGTACGAGTCCATCGAGGTCGGTGGCAGCCACGGCGGCACGCAGACGCCGGAATACCAGGCGATGAATCCCAATGGCCTGGTACCGGTGATCGAAGACCACGGCCTGCCGCTGTGGGAATCGAACGCCATCGTGCGCTACCTGAGTGCGCGCTATGCGCTGGGCACGCTGTACGCTGAAGACCCGATGGAACGCGCCCAGGCCGAGAAGTGGATGGACTGGAGCACCTCGCGCATGGCGCCGCTGTACACCGACCTGATCTGGGGCATCATGCGCACCGCCCCGGCCGACCGCGACGAAGCGCGGATCAATGCCGCCATCGTGCGCGCCGGCGACTACCTGGCGATGGCCGATGCCACCCTGGCCAAGCAGCCGTGGCTGTCCGGCGAGACATTCGCGATGGGTGACATCCCGCTTGGCTCGCTGATCTATGCCTGGTTCGAACTGCCGATCCAGCGTCCGGAACTGCCGCACCTGGCCGACTGGTACGCCCGTCTTCGCGAGCGCCCCGCCTACCAGCGCGGCGTGATGTCGCCGCTGACGTAAGCGAAAGCGTCCGGGGTCAGAGCCCTTTTCTGCGAAAAGGGATCCGGCCCCAGGGCATCGGGGTCGGATCCCACCCGACGGGTGGGCTCTGACCCCTCAATAAAGATCCGTCGGATCCACATCCAGCGACCAGCGCACCTTGCGTGCTTCCGGCAGCGCATACAGCTGCGGTACCAGTTGCGAAAGCACCCCGTGCAGCGGTGGCCGCTGCGCGGCAGACAGCAGCAGCTGGGCGCGCTGATAACCGGCGCGCCGTGGCATCGGCGCCGGCATGGGTCCATAGGCCTCCACCACGTCCTGCTCGCCCAGCAGCTGTCGCGCTGCCAGCAGGAATGCATTGGCATGCTCCACCTGCTGCGCTTCGGCGCGCATCAGCGCCAGATGCGCGAACGGCGGGAATCCTGCGGCCTGGCGCTGGTTCAACTCGGCCTGCGCGAACGGGTGGTAGCCACCGCTGACCAGGGTTTCCAGCAGTGGGTGCCCCGGGTGATGCGTCTGCAGCCAGACTTCGCCCGGGTCGCGCGCGCGTCCGGCGCGACCGGCGACCTGGATCAGCTGCTGCGCCAGTTTCTCGCTGGCGCGGAAGTCGGCGGAGAACAGGCCTTCGTCGATGCCGACCACCACCACCAGGGTCAGCTTGGGCAGGTCGTGGCCCTTGGCCAGGATCTGCGTGCCGACCAGGATGCCGGGCTGGTCGCCCAGTTTCGCCAGCTGTTGTTCCAGTGCATCGCGTCGCGACGTGGTGCCGCGGTCGATGCGCACCACCGGGAAGTCGGCGAAGGCGGCGGTGAGATGTTCTTCCAGACGCTCGGTGCCGATGCCCTGCGGTTGCAGCGCCAGACTCCCGCACGCGGGGCATGCCAGCGGCGCCGGTTGCCGCGCACCGCAGTGATGGCACTGCAGGCGACGACCGCCGCCATGCACGGTCATCGGTGCATCGCAGCGGTTGCATGGCGCGGTCCAGCCGCAGTCGTGGCACAGCAGTACCGGCGCATAGCCACGGCGGTTCTTGAACACCAGCACCTGCTGGCCGCGCTGCAGGTGCTCGCCGATGCCGGCCAGCACGTCGGCCGAGAGGCCGTCATGCAATGGTCGCTTGCGCACATCAAGGATGCGCACGCGCGGTGGCCGCGCATCACCGGCACGCTGCTTCAGGCGCAGGTGGGTGTAGCGCCCGGCATAGGCGTTGTGCAGCGTCTCCAGTGAAGGCGTAGCGCTGCCCAGCAGCACCGGAACGCCCAGCGCCTTGCCCCGGACCAGGGCGAAATCGCGTGCGTGGTAGCGGATGCCGTCCTGCTGCTTGTAGCTGCCGTCATGCTCCTCGTCGACGATCAGCAGGCCGGCCTCCGGCAGCGGCGTGAACACCGCCGAGCGGGTGCCGACGATCACCCGTGCCTCGCCGCGCGAAGCCGCCGCCCAGACCCGGGCGCGCTCGTTGTCGTTCAACCCCGAATGCAGTGCATGCACGGCGATGCCGAGGCGGCCGCGGAAGCGTGCCAGGGTCTGCGGGGTGAGGCCGATTTCCGGCACCAGCACCAGCGCCTGCTTGCCTTGGGCCAGGCAGTGGATGATGGCCTGCAGGTAGACCTCGGTCTTGCCGCTGCCGGTTACGCCATCCAGCAGGAACGGTTGGAAGCCCTCGACTGCGTTGATCGCCGCCACGGCCTCTGCCTGCTCCGTGTTGAGGGTGGGGCCAGGCAGTGGCTGCGCGTGCTGCGGAGCGACGCGCAGCGCCACGCGTTCGGCCAGCTCGCGCTTGGCCAGGCTGCGCGCGGCGGTGCGCCAGTCGTCCATGCGTTCGCCCAGCACGTCCTCATCGACGATGGCGTCGGCCAGCAGCTCGGCCAGCTGCCGGGGGCGGCTGCCGGCGCGCAGTTTTTCGCGCTGGGCGCGGCCTTCGGCGGTCAGCTGCCAGCCCCAGTGATGGGTGTCGGGCAGGGCGTCGCCATGGCGCAGCGGGCCCGGCAGGGCGGTGCTCAGCACCTCGCCCAGTGGCGCATGGGTGTAGCGCGCCAGCCACTGCAGGCTGTGCCACAGCTCGCCCTGGAGCAGCGGTTGCGGGTCGCACCAAGCCAAGGCCTGGCGCAGTCCCTGGCCGTCATCGGTCTGGCCGTGCCCCACCACCACGCCGACCAGCTCGCGGTTGCCGAACGGCACCTTCAGGCGGCAGCCGACCGCGACCGTGGGGCCATCGCGCTCTGGTGACAGGTAGTCGAACAGGCGCGGCAGCGGGACGGGCAGGGCGACCTGCAGGGTCGGAATGGGTGAAAGCATCGGGCCAGTGTAACGGGCCATGCGCGCGCGGATGGCAGGGGCCAGAGACTGCCGGGGGGCCTCCGTCGAATCTTAAATGTCACCTAAATATCGGTGTCCATTGGAGATTCAGTCTTATCCACATGTTCTGTGGATAACGTTGTGCGTTACCGGTCGACGGGAACGCAGGAGGCCGATGGCGACGAGCTCACGCTTGGGTTGGTCAAAAAATCGCCACAGTTCAAAGTCATTCAAAATCAACAACTTGAGTGTGAAACATTGCTGAAACAGAGTGAATTCAGCTGGATGCCGCAGTTTTCCCCGAGGCGGGCGTGGTGCTGTGCACAACCTGCAGCACGAAGTGCCTGCGCGCGCAAGTCCTACGGGTGCCGATGGGCTGCCGCTATCATGCCGGCAGACCTTTGGAGTGACCGATGACGGCTGTGCCCGCCCCTGTTTCCTCGACCGCGGCCGGCGCGCTGTCGGCGTTCCTGCGCGGCGTCGAGCGCCGCGCCCTGGTGGTGGCTGAGCTGCAGTGCGGCGATGCCGCGCGAGCCGAGCAGACCCTGGTGGCGGTGATGCGTGCCTTCGCCGCGGTCGCCAGCGACCTGCCGATGGCGCAGTGGCCGACCCGCTTCTGGACCCTGCTGGGCCAGCGCCAGGCGCTGCGCGAGCCGGTGGGCGGCCAGTGGCTGCCGCCCTTGGCCGCGCTGGGCGAAATGGGGCCGCTGCCGCGCTTGGCGCTCCTGCTGCGGGTGGGCGGCAGTCTGGACGAGGGTATCGCCATGCGCGTGCTCGACCAGGACGAAGCGGGCTACCAGCACCTGCTGGCTGATGCCTGCCCCCGTGATGCGCACGGCCAGCCCGATGCGTCGGCATGGCGCCAGCTGGCCGAACAGGTGCAGCTGCGCATCCGCGACCTGCCGGCCAAGCGCCTGCAGCAGCTGCAGCAGCCGGCTGCGTCGGCCGCCAGCAATGAAGCTCCCGCGACCAGCTGGCGCGCACCGCAGCGCGATGATCGTGCGGCCGCCCAGGGCAAGCGGCGGCGTCCCAATGCCAGGCCGCGCTGGCGCGGCCCGGTGATCCTGCTGGTGACGGTGGCGGTGCTGTTGGCCGCGGCACTGGGCTGGCGCTACTGGCAAGGACATTCATCCGGTAGCGACGCTCCACTGCCGGAAGGGGTAGTGGGCGAAGCTGGCCCGGTCACGGTGGAAGCGCTTCCGCCGAGCAAGGTCAATGCCACGCCGGATGCGACCCCGGCCCAAGCCTCCGACGACGCCATGATGCTGGCCGACCGCGACTATCCGCTGGTGGCCGATGCCGATCTGTATGCCTGGACCGCCGCCGGCGGCCCGTTGCCGGTGGACGAATCGCAATCCAGGCCGAGCCGGCCCGAGCCGGCCAGCGCCACGCTGGAAACCGCTGCCGCCGATGAATAAGACCCTGTTCGCCAGCCTGCTGCTGGCCCTGCCGTTGTCGCTGTCCGCCGCGCCGCAGACCTTGAGCGTGCCGCTGCCGCCGCCAGTGCCGGGCAGTTCACCGGCGGCTCCTGCTCCGGCCACCACAAACACGACGCCCGCTGCGTTCACCCAGCTCGACGCCCAGCAGCAGCGTCAGCGCCGTGCCGACTACGCGGCCTGGCGCGCCCTGCCGGAGAGCGAGCGGGAGCGCATCCGGCAGGCTGCGGCGCGGTTCAATGCGCTGCCGGCGGACCAGCAGCAGCGCCTGCGCGAGCAGTTCCAGGCGCAGGACCAGGCCTTCCGCGAGGGCTGGCGGCTGGGCCCGCAGCTGGGACTGGAGTTCCCCAAGCTGCACGGCCTGTTCGGCTTCGTGCCACCGGAACAGCGCGAGGCCGCGCTGGCCGTGCTGCGCCAGCTCAGCCCAGCGCAGCTGGCCCAGCTGACCCTGGTCGCGCAGCGCACGCCACCGCAGGAGCGTGACACGGTGCGAGGCGCGTTCCTCGCCGTGCCGGCCGCCGAGCGCGACACCTGGCTCAAGCGCCAGGCGGGTCAGTAAGCAAAGGGGACGGAGGGGATTAAGCCGTGTTCGGCACGGTCGTGCTTGAAACGACTTAATCCCCTCCGTCCCCTTTTCCGTTCGTAACGCGATCGCAACGCGTGATGCCGAGGCCTGCCGGAACCCAGCATTCACGACATGTCATGGGAATGCGCGCGCTGCGCGCGTAAGATGACCGGCCGCAACCCGGTGCCTGTGCCCTTCGCGCGCAACCGTAGTTCGCGTCAAGCACCTTATGTCTACTGCAACCTCCACGCCGCGCTTCAGCAAGGAAGTCGGCGCCACCGGTCTGCTCGCCCTGCCGCTTGTGCTCGGGCATGTGTCCACCGGTCTGATCTCCTTCGTCGACAACGTCATTGCCGGCCACCACGCCACCGCGACCCTGGCCGCGGTGACCATCGGCACGGCGCTGTTGTGGCTGCCGATGCTGATCCCGATCGGCACCCTGATCTCGCTCACCGCCTCGGTATCGCAGCTGCACGGCGCCGGCCGCGAGCGCGAAATCGGCCCGCTGTTCCGCCAGGCGTTGTGGTTGGCGCTGGGCCTGGGCCTGATCATGTTCACCTTCCTCACGGTGGTGCCGCCGCTGCTGCCAGCGTTCGGGATCGCGCCGGACATCGTGCCGGGGGCGACCGCGTTCCTGCACGCGGTGCGCTGGGGCGGGCCCGCACTGACCCTGTACTTCTGCATGCGTTACCTGAGCGAAGGCATGCACTGGACGTTGCCGACCATGCTGCTCGGCTTCGGCGGCCTGCTGGTGCTGGCGCCGATGGGCTACGTGCTGGCCAACGGCAAGCTCGGTTTCCCGGAACTGGGTGCGGAAGGCCTGGGCATCGCTTCGGCGGTGATGATGTGGCTGCAGGCCACGGCGTTTGCCCTCTACCTGTGGCGCACTAAGCGCTTCGCCCACCTGCAGCTGTTCTCGCACTTCGAAGGACCGCGCTGGAAGGCGATCTGGGACCTGCTGCGCACCGGCCTGCCGATCGGCATTACCGTGCTGATGGAAGGCGGCCTGTTCATCGTCACCGCGCTGCTGATCGGCCGCCTGGGTGCGAATGAAGCGGCCGCGCACCAGATCGCGATCAACGTGGCGCAGCTGTGCTTCATGATCCCGATGGGCGTGGCCGAGGCCACCACCGTGCGCGTCGGCCATGCGGTTGGCCGTGGCGATGGCTTCGGCGTACGGCGTGCGGCCTGGGCCGGCTACGCGATCATCATGGGCACGCAGACGCTGTCGGCGGCGGTGCTGCTGTTCGGCCACGATGCCATCGTCGGTGTCTACACCAACGACCTGGCGGTGGCCGGCTTGGCCTCGACGCTGCTGCTGTACGCGGCCACCTTCCAGTTCCCGGATGGCATCCAGGTACTGTCGGCCGGCGCGCTGCGCGGCCTGAAAGACACCCGCGTGCCGATGTTCATCGCCATGTTCGCGTACTGGGGCCTGGGCATGCCGCTCGGCGCCGGGCTCGGCCTGGGCCTGGGCATGGGCCCGCAGGGCATGTGGACCGGCCTGATCGTTGGCCTGACCGCCGCTGCCATCCTGATGGGCTGGCGCCTGCGCCGCAGCAGCCTGCGCATCGGCCAGTCGATGTTGTCCTGACCTTTCCGCCCGCCATGCCGACCCATGGCGGGCGATCCCCTGACTTGTGTCCGATGCTGCATCACGCGGCACCGGCTATGCTGGTACCACGGCAAGAAGCCATCCGGAGCGTTCCATGAATCAACCCGTGCCCCCGCTGCCCCCGGCGCGTCGCAACCCCGTCGCCAGTTTCTTCATCGGGCTGTGGGACGTCATGAACTTCACCCGCCGGTTGATCCTCAACCTGCTGTTCTTCGGCCTGCTGTTCCTGCTGCTGGTGATGTTCGTCATCGCGGCGGGCATGGGTGCCGGTGCCAGCAAGTCACTGCAGGATCGCACCACCCTGGTGATCGCCCCGGAAGGTCGCCTGGTCGAGCAGTTCAGCGCCGACCCGGTCAGCCGTGCACTGGCCAAGGCGGTGGGCGACAACGGCGCCGAAGAGATCCAGCTGCGCGACCTGCTGCGGGTGATCGAGTCGGCCAAGGAAGACAAGAAGATCGAGCGCGTGGTGCTGGAGCTGGACAAGCTGCAGCCGTCCGGCTTCGCTTCGCTGCGTGAAGTGGCCACCGCGCTGCAGGACCTGCGTGCCTCCGGCAAGCAGCTGGTGGCCTACAGCGAGAGCATGGGCCAGTCGCAGTACCTGCTGGCCGCACAGGCCGACGAGGTCTACCTGGATCCGATGGGGTCGGTGGTGCTCGAGGGCCTGGGCCGCTACCGCCAGTACTTCCGCACCGGCCTGCAGGACAAGCTGGGCGTGGACGTGCACCTGTTCAAGGTGGGCGAGTACAAGTCCGCGGCCGAGCCGTACGTGCTCGATGCGGCCTCGCCGGCCTCCAAGGAAGCCGACCTGTTCTGGATGAACGACGTGTGGCAGCGCTATCTGGCGGACATCGCCAAGGCGCGTCGCCTGGACCCGGCACAGCTGGCCGCCGGCATCGACACGCTGCCGGAAGGCATCGCCGCCGCCGGTGGCGACCTGGCCAAGTTCGCCCTGCAGCAGAAGCTGGTGACCGCGCTGAAGACCCGCGAGGAGTTCGAGGATCTGATGATCGAGCGCGGCGTGGCCGACGACGATGCCGACGGTGGTTTCCGCAACGTCGACTTCGGCACCTACCTGGGCCAGCTCGATGCGCGCCGCAACCCGGTGGACAACCGTCCGCAGGTAGCGGTGGTTGTGGCCGCCGGCGAAATCAGCGGCGGCGATCTCCCGGCCGGCCGCATCGGTGGCGAATCGACCTCGGCGCTGCTGCGTGCCGCGCGTGACGACGAGAACGTGAAGGCGGTGGTGCTGCGCGTGGATTCGCCGGGCGGTGAAGTGTTCGCCTCCGAGCAGATCCGCCGCGAAGTGGTGGCCCTGCAGGCCGCCGGCAAGCCGGTGGTGGTGTCGATGGGCGACCTGGCCGCCTCCGGTGGCTACTGGATCAGCATGAATGCCGATCGCATCTATGCCGATCCGTCGACCATCACTGGTTCGATCGGCATCTTCGGCATGGTGCCGAACTTCAGCCGCGCGCTGGACAAGATCGGCGTGCACACCGATGGTGTCGGCACCACCCGTTTCGCGGGTGCGTTCGATGTCACCCGCCCGATGGATCCGGCCGTGGGCCAGGTCATCCAGTCGGTGATCAACAAGGGTTACGCCGACTTCACCGGTCGCGTCGCCGACGCCCGGAAGAAGCCGGTCGAGGCCGTCGACGAAGTGGCGCGTGGCCGCGTGTGGAGCGGTGCTCAGGCCAAGGAACGTGGCCTGGTCGATGCCTTCGGTGGCCTGAAGGATGCCGTGGCCGATGCCGCCAGCCGCGCCAAGCTGGGCAAGGCCGATGCCTATCGCGTGCGCTACATCGAGAAGGCGGCAACGCCGTTCGCGCAGTTTGTCAGCGGTTTCGCCGGCAGCCGTGCCGGCGCCTGGATGCTGTCCGACTCGGGCATGGCGCGGATGGTGCTGGCGCGCACGATGCCGGAAGTGGATACGCAGCTGCGCTTTGTCGAGAACGCGGCGCGCGAGAAGGGCAACGGCACGCCGGTGAAGGCGCTGGCCTACTGCTTCTGCGGGTTCTGATCGGCAGCGGTGACGAATGAAAACGCCCGGCCCTGGCCGGGCGTTTTCGTTGGTGGGGTCGGATCCCTTTGCCCCGCAAAGGGCTCTGACCCCACAGGTCACTGCGTCGCGTCGGCCTCGGCCTTGCGTTCGCGTGCGGCGGCCTCTTCCACCGCTTTCTGCGCGCCCTTGGCGCGGTCCAGCGGTTCCTGCATCGCACGCGACATCGCTTTGGGCACCGGTGGCTTCTCCGGGTTCGGCGTCGGCGGCCGCTGGCAGGCCACCAGCAGCACGCCGGCCAGCAGGGACGAGAACAGGGTCAGGATGCGCATGGCGGCTCTCCGCAGTGGGCGTACGTGCAGTGTCGCATCCTCGGCAGAGGGCCGCCGTGAGCGCGTATCCTTGCCGCATCGAAATGCAGCGGGCGCGGCCCCGGAGGACACATGACCCAGCAACGGTGGCGCCTGGACGGGCAGACCGCCCTGATCACCGGTGCCAGCGCCGGTATCGGCCTGGCCATCGCGCACGAACTGGCCGGCTTCGGCGCGGACCTGATGATCGTCGGGCGCGATATCGACATGCTGGAGACTGCGCGCGACGAGCTGCTGGACGTGTATCCGCAGATGCAGGTGCACGCGCTGGCCGCCGATGTCTCCGACGACGAGGACCGCCGGCAGATCCTGGACTGGGTGGAAGACCACAGTGATGGCCTGCACATCCTGGTCAACAACGCTGGCGGCAACGTCACCAAGGCGGCCACGGAGTATTCAGAGGACGAATGGCGGAAGATCTTCGAGACCAACCTGTTCTCGGCGTTCGAGCTGTCGCGCTACGCGCATCCGCTGCTGGCTCGCCACGCATCGTCGTCGATCGTCAACGTCGGCAGCGTGTCCGGCCTGACCCATGTGCGCAGCGGCGTGGTCTACGGCATGAGCAAGGCCGCGATGCACCAGATGACCCGCAACCTGGCCGTCGAGTGGGCCGAGGATGGCATCCGGGTCAATGCAGTGGCGCCGTGGTACATCCGCACGCGGCGGACCTCCGGTCCGTTGTCGGACCCGGATTACTACGAGGAAGTGATCAACCGCACGCCGATGCGTCGTATCGGCGAGCCGGAGGAAGTGGCCGCCGCGGTGGGCTTCCTGTGCCTGCCGGCGGCCAGCTATGTCACCGGTGAGTGCATCGCGGTGGATGGCGGCTTCCTGCGTTACGGGTTCTGATCTTTCAGCGGGTAGTGCCGGCCGCTGGCCGGCAACTGCAATCATCTGAAGATCCTGTGGTTGCCGGCCAGCGGCCGGCACTACCGGGTGGCGGTCACCCCGGTACCGGGCAGTTGCTGGCCTCCAACACCGCCTGCAGCCGCTCGCGTTCACCGCGCGCGGTATCGCGGTTTTCCGGTGCGGCGAAGCGTTCACGGCCGCGGGCATCGCGGAAGCGCTGCTGCCAGCTGCCGCATCGCTGTGCTTCGGGAAGTTCCTCGCAGCGGTCGCGTACGACTTCGCAGCCGGCCGCGTTCATCGGCGTGACCCCGCCCAGGCCCTGCACCGTCATCGGTTCGCAGCGACCAGGTGATGCCTCGTACTCGTGCAGATAACCACCGCCCTGTCCGTCGGTGCACTGGAAGATCGGGGGAAGCGGCGGCTTCGGTGGACCGTTGCCTGCTTCGGCACGGGCATCGGCATCACGGCGCAGGGTCGCACTGTCGAGAATCTGGTTGGCACCTTCGCGTTCAACCATTCCCGCTTCCATGATGGTGCGTCCTTCGTCCGCGCGTCGTGGTTTCGCTGGGGCCGCAGGGGCAACGGCCGGTCCGGCCGGCACCGGCGCGGGTGTTTCGACGGGGGTGGGTGCAGGTTCCGCAGCCACAGGTGCAGCGGCAGCCGGCTGCGGGTTGGCCGGGCCGGGCAGGCGCAGCATCTGCTGCCTGCTGCCGGTGGGGCACGGCGTGCGCTGCAGGGTAGGGACGTCACTACTGCTGGAGGTACAGCGGTAGATCACGCCCTCTTCGGCCAACGCGCTTCCGGGCAGCAGCGCCAGAAGCAACCAGATCAGTCTGTTCATGCTCACAGCGTACAGGCTGCGCTCAACGCTGGCAGTCGCGTGACAGGCGCGCGTCGATGCCACGCTGTTCGTTGCTGATGGCGGTGCGCTCGCTCTGCAAAGCGCTTTTGTAGCGACGGTCCAGTTCCCAGCGGCGGTCGCGCAGGCGCGCACAGACCTCCTGTGGCGCCAGCGCGTGGCAGCTGTCGCGCACCAGCACGCTGCCGGCCGGGACCTGCACGCCTACGCCGACGGCGGGCGGCCGGTAACCTGCACCCTCGCCGACGGGCGGACCGATCGGTGTGCCGATGGCCGGGCGCGGCCCCGGGTACGATGGGCCCCGATGCCCGTGTGGCAGCCAGACGCTGCTCCACAACGGCACCCAACGCGGATTGCCCTCGTTGCTGTCGCTGGTATAGCGCTGTCCATCGTCGCGCACGCATTCGTACAGCGGCTGTGGCGGCTGGATGTAGACGTGGCGGACCTCGCGGTCACGCATCACCGGAGATTCGTCCGGCGGTGCGGGCGGCGCATCGCTGCGCACCACCCGCGGCGCTGGATCGCGCGGGCGCTGCAGGTCGCGGACTTCCTGGCGGCCGCTGTTGCAGGGCCTGTCCTGCAGGGCCACGGCGCCGTTGCTGGCGACGCAGCGGTAGACCCGCACATCCTCGGCCGCCGGTGCCGTCGATGGCAGCAGCAGGCACAGGCCCAAAGCGGTGCGCAGCAGATTCATGACGGCAGGGTGCGCGATTGTCCGGGGCAGCGCAATCGGCCGCTCAGGAGCGCAGCACGTTGCCGCTGAGCGCGTCGCGGATCGGGGTGGGCTGGGCCAGGCCGCCGGTTTCGCCATCCAGGATGCCATCAAGCAGGCGCAGCAGGCGGGGATCCAGTTCTTCGCGGCGGCGCGCCGGTGGTTCGCCGGCCAGGTTGGCGCTGGTGGAGACCAGCGGGCCTCCCCAGGCACGGCAGAGTTCGGCCACCAGCGGGTGGGCGCTGATGCGCACGGCGATGCCGCTGTGCTCCCCGGTGACCCACGGCTGGGCACGGGGTCCGGCCGGCAGGATCCAGGTGTTGGCGCCGGGCCAGCTGGCCAGCACCGCGCGCTGGCGTGCGTCCGGCAGGGCCTGCAGGCGCACCCAGCCTTCCAGCTGCGCCAGATCGGCCGCGACCAGAATCATGCCTTTTTCGATCGGGCGCTGTTTCAGTCGCAGCACCATGTGCACCGCCGCCTCGTGCGAAGGGTCACAGCCCAGGCCCCAGACCGCTTCGGTCGGGTAGGCGATCACGCCGCCCGCACGGAGCGTGGCGACAGCAGAGTCCAGGGTGAGTTCTTTCATGGCGGCGACCGGCCCGGCGTGGGCCTTCATTATCCCCCTGCTGCGTGCAGAAGGGGTGGACCCTGGCACCCGGTAGTGCCGGCCGCTGGCCGGCATCTGATGCTTCTGGGGTTGCCGGCCAGCGGCCGGCACTGCCCCTCATCCACGCTTGGCGTGGATCTTATCTCTTGCCAATCTGGCACCTTGGGTGCCGAGAGCCCGGCGTGGGCGACCGTGTGGATCCAGGTCTTGCGACCGAGAAGTAGCTTGGGTCCCCACGCCGGATTCTCCCTGAAC
>NZ_JACIUW010000027.1:0-48932 GCF_014145825.1 Stenotrophomonas sp. I18B00994
CTTCCGATCTGGGACACGCTGCAAGTACATCCATGTAAGCTCGATGGCGCCATCCATGGCGCCAACGGTCCCGCCGCCCCACCCCGGCCCAACCCTCTCGTTCTTCAACGCATCGGACAGCAAGAGCATTGTTGTTATCGGCTTGGAAAGAGGGGTCAGATCCCTTTTCCTGCGGAAAAGGGATCTGACCCCGGAAGCCGTCGGCTGTTGCTTTTGCTTCTGCTTTTTTCTTTTGATCTTCCGTGGCTGACGCGCACTGAAGCTGTCAGAGGTCAGGCGGGGTGGGCTGCGCAGGGGCGTGAGCCGCATGGATGCGGCGACCGAGCTTACACGGACGTACTTGCAGCGTCCCCTGCGTGGCCCACCCCGCCCGGCCACGCGCGGCTGTTGCTTTCATGACCCCTCCACCAGCCACGAGGGGCTCCGCCGTTGGCCGTATCCGCGCCGAAGGCGCGATAATGACCGGATGGAAACCGTCCGCATCGCCACCCGCAAGAGCCCGCTCGCCCTCTGGCAGAGCGAACACGTCGCCGACCGCCTGCGCCAGGCCCACCCCGGGCTGCATGTGGAACTGGTGCCGATGAGCACCCGCGGCGACGAAGTGCTCGACCGTTCGCTGGCCGCCATCGGTGGCAAGGGCCTGTTCCTGAAGGAACTGGAGCTGGCCATGCTGCGTGGCGAGGCCGACTGCGCCGTGCATTCGCTGAAGGATGTGCCGATGGAACTGGATGCGCCGTTCGCGTTGCCGGCAATGCTGACCCGTCACGATCCCGCCGATGGCTTCGTCTCCAACCTGTACGCCTCGCTGGACGCGCTGCCGATCGGTGCGCGGGTCGGGACCTCGTCGCTGCGTCGCCAGGCGCAGCTGCGCGCGCTGCGACCGGATCTGGAACTGCTCGACCTGCGCGGTAACGTCAACACCCGGCTGGCCAAACTCGACAACGGTGGCTACGACGCCATCGTGCTGGCCGTGGCCGGCCTGGAGCGTCTGGGTCTCGGCGAGCGCATCGTCGCACGCCTGCAACCGCCGCAGTGGCTGCCGGCCCCGGCGCAGGGCGCGGTGGCGGTGGAGTGCGATGGTGGCAATGCGCGTCTGATGGCGTTGTTCGCCCCGCTTGATGACGCGGCCACGCGTGCCTGCGTGGAAGCCGAGCGGGCGATGAATCGTGCGTTGCACGGCAGCTGCCACGTGCCGGTGGCGGCCATCGCGCAGTGGCAGGGCGATGACCTGCACCTGCAGGGGCTGGTTGGCAGCGCCAGCGACGGCCGTGCGGTGCGCGCCGAAGCCGTGGGCCCAGGCAGTGATCCGGAAGCGCTGGGCCAGCAAGTGGCGAAGATGCTGCTGGATGCCGGTGCCGGCGAACTGCTGAACGTCTGAGCCATCGCAGGTCGTGCCGGCCAGCGGCCGGCACCACCGGAAGAAGAACGGGAGCCCTTGGCGCCCGTTTCTTACTTGAACTTGTAGACCACGTTCATCGTGGTCAGCGTATCGGTCTTGCGCTTGTCCTCGGCCACGTCACTGTTGTAACGCGCCTGCCAGCCGGCCTTCAGCGCCAGGTGCTCGTTCATGCTCACCGACACGCCGAAGTCGTTCTGGCCGAAGGTGTTGTACGAACCGGATTCGACCAGCAGGGTGTTGACCAGGTCGGTGTTGTCGGTCAGCGAGTACTTCATGTCGAACAGGCCGCGGCCGATCATGCCGGTGCGGGTGCGGTCGTCCTCGGTGCTGTGGGTGCGGCGCACACCGGGGCCGATCTGCGCGTCGAACGAGAAGCGCTCGGTGTTCCACAGGCGGGTGCCGTAACCCAGACCGAACGAGCTCTGGCGGTCGTAGGTGGCGAAGTCGTCGCGCTCGGTACGCACCGTGGCCGTCAGCTGGCGGTGCTCGCCCAGCTGCAGCGCGCTGCCGGCACTGCCGGTGTAGCGGTTGGCGGTGGTGTTGTTGCGGCGGGTGGTGGTGCCGTCGTCGCGGGTCTCGGTCACCTTGGAGCTGGAGCGCAGGCCGGCCAGGTCCATGCTGTGCACCCAATCGCCGTCGGTGTAGCGCAGGCGCAGGCGGCCGTTGAAGCTCTCGGTGCTGCTGTTGCCGCGTGCCGAGGCGAAGCCGAGCTCGCCGCCACTGCCGCTCCACGGCGAAGACATCGCCGCCAGTTCGGAGGCATCCTGTGCATACGCGAGCGGCGCGCACAGCAGCAGGGGGATCAGCAGGGACACGCGCAGGGACATCGGGGCTTCTCCGAAGCGGTTGACAGCCGGTGATGATACTGGAAGCGTGATGGCGGTCAGAATCGATCCAAGGCGCGCTTCAGCAGACGTTGCCGCGGACGCCTATTCAGGGCAGATCGATACGCAATGCCGGGTCGTTGAAGCGCGAATAGCGCAGGCGCAGCTGGAAATTGCGGCCATTGCTGCTGCCGCTGCGCACGATCTGCCGTGGCAGGCCCTGGGCGTCCACCCAGTACTCCAGGCGTTCGCCGGCCTGCGCGCCGCGCAGGCGGTAGTGACGGGTCTCGACTCCATCCAGCGATTGGCTGCCCAGGTCTTCGGCCTGCAGTTCGGCAGTCAGGGCGTCGGCCGGCAAGGGGTTGCGCCACTGCTCCAGCAGGCCCGGCGGGGTGGGAACCTGGCGGATCGCACCGTCGGCCTGCAGGAACATGGTGTCGCCAATGATCGTCTGCGGCCCGCCCGGGGTCTGCACCCGGAAGCGGTCGGGGGCGACGAAGTCCATGGCACTGCGCACCGGCTGCGGCGCGCCCAGCACCTCCAGCTCGGCATGGAAACTGCCCAGGGCCGCAAAGCGTTGGCTGGCGCCCAGTACGGCCTGGGCCGGATCGGCCGCGGGCACGGGAGCTTCGGTCCTGGCCGGCGCCGGTGCGCGATCGCAGGCAGCCAGCAGCAGGCAGGCCAGCAGGGACAGGGCGGGCAACCGGCGCATCGGGCATTCCATGGGGGTGGGGGCGACCACGATAGCCCAAACGTCCCACACAAGACCCGCGACTCGGACATAATCGGGGGTATGGACCGATACGAACGCATCACCGCCCTGCATCGTCTGCTCAAGTCCGCGCGCTATCCGGTGACGGTGGCGACCCTGCAGGACAAGCTCGGTTGTTCCCGTGCCACCGTCTACCGCGACCTGGCCTTCCTGCGCGATGCGCTGATGGCACCGATCGAGGGCGACGGCGAGGCCGGCTTCCGCTATCAGGCCGACGAGAGCGACCGCTTCGAACTGCCTGGCCTGTGGCTCAGCTCGGAGGAGCTGCACGCCCTGCTGGCCTCGCAGCACCTGCTGGCGCGTACCGGCGGCGGCGTGCTGTCCTCGGTGCTGGCGCCGCTGCAGCAGCGTATCGAGAGCCTGCTGGCTGCCCAGGCCGGTGTCTCCAACTGGCCGGTGGACCGTGTGCGGGTAATCCCGCACCGCGGCCGCAAGTTCGATGAAGGCAGCTTCCGCAGCGTGGCCTCGGCGGTGCTGGAGCGCCGCCAGCTGGCGTTCGAGTACCGTGCCCGTTCCACCGACGAGCCGACCAAGCGCACCGTCTCGCCGCAGCGCCTGACCCATTACCGCGACAACTGGTACCTGGATGCCTGGGACCATGACCGCGAAGCCCTGCGCAGCTTCGCCGTGGACCGCATCCACAAGGCGCGCGTGGTCGACAGCACTGCCCGTGACGTCGCCGACAGCGAGCTGGACGAGCAGCTGGGTGCCAGCTACGGCATCTTCTCCGGTGCGCCGAAGGGCTGGGCGACCATCCTGTTCAGTGCCAAGGCCGCGCGCTGGGTGGCCGACGAGCATTGGCACTCCAAGCAGCAGGGCCGCTTCCTGGCCGATGGCCGCTATGAACTGAAGGTGCCGTACAGCGTCTCCCGCGAACTGCTGATGGACGTGCTGCACTACGGCTCGGATGCCGAGATCGTCGAGCCGGTGATGCTGCGCGAGCAGGCCAAGGCGCTGCTTGAGCTGGCCCTGAGCAACTACGAAAAATCCTGACACTCCCCCCGAGAACTCCTCCGCCCATGAAGAAGACCCTGTTGCTGCCCCTGCTCGCCGCTGCGCTGGCCCTGACCGCCTGCGGCAAGTCCGGCGAGCCCTCGCAGAAGCTGGTGGTGGCCGCCACGGCCGTGCCGCATGCCGAGATCCTTGAGGTGGTCAAGCCGATCCTCAAGCAGGAAGGCGTGGACCTGGACGTGCGCGTGTTCAACGACTACGTGCAGCCCAACGACCAGCTGGTGCAGAAGCAGGTGGACGCCAACTACTTCCAGACCGAGCCGTACCTGGATGCCTACAACCGCGATCGCAAGACCGATCTGGTGAAGGTGATCGGCGTGCATATCGAGCCGTTCGGTGCCTATTCGCGCAAGGTCAAGTCGCTGGCCGAGCTGCGCGACGGTGCCGACGTGGTGATCCCGAACGACCCGAGCAACAACAGCCGCGCGCTGATCCTGCTGCACAAGGCCGGCGTGATCGAGCTGAAGGATCCGGCCAACGCGCTGTCGACCCTGCGTGACATCACCGCCAACCCGAAGAACCTGAAGTTCCGCGAGCTGGACTCGGCGATGCTGCCGCGCGTGCTGGACCAGGTCGACCTGGCCCTGATCAACACCAACTACGCGCTGGATGCGGGCCTCAACCCGACCAAGGATGCACTGGCGATCGAGAGCAAGGACTCGCCGTACGTGAACTTCCTGGTCGCGCGGCCGGACAACAAGGACGACGCCCGCGTGCAGAAGCTGGCCAAGGCCCTGACCAGCCCGCAGGTGAAGGCTTTCATCGAGACCAGGTACAAGGGCGCGGTGCTGCCGGCGTTCTGACCGGCGCTACGGGCGTTCTGGCCATGCGGTCGTGCCGGCCGCTGGCCGGCAATCTGCAAACGCCGCCAAAGATCGGGGGGTTGCCGGCCAGCGGCCGGCACGACCTTCAGTCGACGTGGAAGGCGAGGGTGGCCGCTACGGCCTGCTGCCAGCCTGCATACAGTTTCTCGCGCCGCGCCACTTCCATCTGTGGCTCGAAGCGCCGGTCCAGGCCCCATTGCGCGGCGATCTGCTCGCGGCTGGACCAGAACCCGACGGCCAGACCGGCCAGGTAGGCCGCGCCCAGCGCGGTGGTCTCGGTCAGCCGCGGCCGCAGCAGAGGCACCCCAAGGATGTCGGCCTGGAAGCCGGCCAGGAAATCGTTGCCGATCGCACCGCCGTCGGCGCGCAGTTCGGTCAGCGCGATGCCGGCATCGGACTGCATCGCATCAAGCACGTCGCGGGTCTGGTAGGCCATCGCCTCCAGCGCGGCACGCACGAAGTGTGCCTTGCGGGTGCCACGGGTCAGGCCGAACATCGCGCCGCGCACATCGCTGCGCCAGTAGGGCGCGCCCAAGCCGACGAATGCCGGCACCAGATACGCGCCGCCGCTGTCCGGCACCTGCGCGGCCAGTGCCTGGCTGTCGCTGGCACGCTCGATCATGCGCAGGCCGTCACGCAGCCACTGCACCACCGAGCCGGCGATGAAGATCGAGCCTTCGAGTGCATATTCCACGCGCCCGTCCAGGCCCCAGGCAATGGTCGTCAGCAGGCCGTTGCGCGAGCGCACCGCCTGCGTGCCGGTGTGCATCAGCATGAAGCAGCCGGTGCCATAGGTGTTCTTGACCATGCCCGGCTGGAAGCAGGCCTGGCCGAACAGCGCCGCCTGCTGGTCTCCGGCGATGCCGGCGATCGGGATCGGGTGGTCGAAGAAGAACTGCGGCCGGGTGTGCGCATACACCGTGCTGGAATCGCGCACCTGCGGCAGCATCGCGCGGGGTATGTCCAGCAGCGCCAGCAGGTCGTCATCCCAGTCCAGCGTGTGGATGTTGAACAACAGGGTGCGTGCGGCGTTGCTGTAGTCGGTCACATGCGCCTGGCCGCCACTGAGGTTCCATACCAGCCAGCTGTCGATGGTGCCGAACAGCAGCTCGCCACGCTCGGCGCGTTGCTGCGCACCTTCCACGTGGTCGAGGATCCAGCGCACCTTGGTGGCGGAAAAATAGGCGTCGATCAGCAGGCCGGTGCGTTCGCGGACCAGTGCCTCATGCCCGTCGCACTTCAGTCGCTCGCAGATGGCATGGCTCTGCCGCGACTGCCAGACGATGGCATTGTGGATCGGCTGGCCGCTGGCGCGGTCCCAGACCACGGTGGTCTCGCGCTGGTTGGTGATGCCCAGCGCGGCGATATGACGCGGGTCGATCTGTTCGCGGCTGAGCAGTTCGGTCAGCGTGGCATAGACACTGGTGAGGATCTCGCGCGGGTCATGCTCGACCCAGCCGGGTTGCGGGAAGATCTGCGCGAACTCGCGCTGCGCACTGCCGACGATGTCGCCAGCACGGTCGAACAGGATCGCGCGCGAACTGGTGGTGCCCTGGTCGATGGCCAGCACGTAGCGGGGCGTCATGCAGCGTCTCCGGTGGCGATGGGGAAATCCTAATGCATCGATCGCGTCGCGCGCGGCCACCCTGGTAGCTGCCAACCTTGGTTGGCACACGCGGCAACACGGGGGTCAGAGCCCTTTCCCTGGGAAAGGGATCCGACCCCCCATCCACGCCTGCAGCCGCGCCACCTGCGCCGCATCCAGCCGCAGCCCCAGCTTGCTCCGCCGCCACAGCACGTCCTCGGCATTCAAGGCCCATTCGTGGTCGCGCAGGAAGTCCACTTCGCGGGCATGCAGGCCGCCGCCAAACTCCTCGCCAAGATCGCCCTTGCCCTGAGCGCCCTGCAGCAGCTCCGCGCTGCGGCTGCCGTAGGCGCCGGCCCAGCGGCGCGCAATCTCTGCGGGCAGCCACGGTGCCAGTGCCTGCAGGCGCGAGCACGCCTGCGTGGCGTCGCCCCAGTCGCTGCCCGGCAGTGGGTGGCCCGATGCCGTCCATGCCGGTCCCATCTGCGGCAGGGCGGGGCGCAGCAGGTCCAGCGCTTCTTCGGCCAGCACGCGGTACGTGGTCAGCTTGCCGCCCAGCACATGCAGCGCGGGCGCCGGGCTGGACTGCAACTGCAGGCGGTAGTCACGGCTCAGCTTCGCTGCACGCGGATCGGGATCGGCAAGTAGCGGGCGTACCCCTGCGAACTGCCAGACCACGTCCTGCGGGGTGATCGGCTCGCGCAGGTAGTGGTTGGCGGCCTCGCACAGGTAAGCCACCTCCGAAGGCAGCACGCTGCACCGGGCCGGGTCGCCGCGGTAGTCGGTGTCGGTGGTGCCGACCAGCAGGTGGTCGTGGGCGAACGGCAGCAGGAACACCACGCGGCCATCGGGCTGCTGAAGCAGGCAGGCGCTGTCGTCGGGCCAGGGCCGGCGCAGCACGATGTGGCTGCCCTGTACCAGGCGCAGGGCGGGGCCGCCATCGCGCGCCTGCATACGTTCCAGCAGGCCTCCTGCCCAAGGGCCGGCTGCATTGGCAACGGCCTGGGCGATCACCGTTTGCTGCCGGCCGTCGGTGGCTTCCAACGTGGCCTGCCAACGGCCCAGCACAGGGCGCAGTTCAATGCAGCGGCTGCGCACATGTACCCGTGCGCCACGCCGGGCGGCATCCAGCGCATTGAGCAGTACCAGCCGCGCGTCATCGACCTGTGCATCGGCGTAGCTGAAGGCCTGCCGCAGCGCCGGGGAGAGCCAGGGGCCAAGCGGGTCGCGTTGCAGGTCCAGTGCGCGCGAGGCGGGAAAACTCGGGCTGCGCCCGCCCAGATGGTCATACAGCCACAGGCCCGCGCGCAGCATCCAGCGCGGTCGCAGGTGGGGTTCCCATGGCAGTACGAAGCGCAACGGACGGACCAGATGGGGGGCCTGCCGCCGCACCACTTCGCGTTCACCCAGTGCCTTGCGCACCAGTCCGAACTCGCCCTGTTCAAGGTAGCGCAGGCCGCCGTGGATCAGTTTGCTGCTGGCGCTGGAGGTGTGCGCGGCCAGGTCATCCTGCTCGCACAACAGCACCCGCAGGCCGCGGCCGGCCGCATCACGGGCGATGCCGGCGCCGTTGATGCCGCCACCGATCACCAGCAGGTCGACGTCGTCCATCGCGTCTCCGTGTCCTGTGTGTGCGTAGAGTCGACTGACAGTCGACTCTACAGAACGCGGGTGACGGAAACGACGACGGGCCCCGCAGGGCCCGTCGCGTTACATCCGTGAAGCCGGTGCTGCCTGGATCAGAAGCGGGCACCGATGCCGAAGCCGACGGTCCACGGATCCATCTTGGCTTCGCCGATCTTCTCACCGCCGACCTTCACGTCCGGACGCGAACGCATGTAGCGGGCATCGGCACGGGCGAACCAGGTGGAGTTGATGTTCATGTCCACGCCGACGGTGCCGATCACGCCCTTGGCGTCCTTGAGGCGGATGTCGGAGCTGCTGCCGTCGGCCAGCGTTTCATTGCTGAAGCTGGACTGGTAGTAGCCCACGCCCACGAACGGACGGAACACGTTGTCAGCCTGGCCGAAGTGGTACTGGCCGCTCAGCGCGACCGGCTGCTGCTCGACGTTGCCCAGGCGGGCATTGTTCGGGCCCTTCACCTTGTGGTCGAACTTGTCGGCGGCGCCCCACAGTTCAACGGCCCAGTTGTCGTTGATGAAGTAGCTGAAGCTGACGGTCGGCGCCGGGCCACCATCGACCTTCTTGATGCCGTCGATCGGATCATTCTTCGGCTGCAGCAGCGCGACGCCGCCAACCACGGCAAAATGCTTGCCCGAAGCGGTATCGGTGGAGCTGCTGTCCTGGGCGAAAGCGGCCGGCGCGAAGGCGGCGGAGGTCAGCAGGGCGAGACTCAGGATACGGATGGAGCGCATGGGGGTATCTCCTAATGTTTCTTGTTTTGGGCCCCCGGTTGCGGGGCGAGCACACCGTAGTCGCCTCAACATGAATCGAATCCGACGCGCGTTAAAAAATAGTTTTCCTTGTTCAGCGATCAGCGCGAAAAGCCTGTATCCATGGGGTTTCTGGTCGTCAGTGGCATTCATTCAGTTGGAGAAGATGTGAGCGCGGCAACGCTGTGCGTCGGCCTGCAAGCGCAGGTGAACGTGGATTGCAGGGTACTGCTGCTGGGTTCGATGCCAGGCGTGGCATCCCTCCAGGAGCAGCGTTACTACGCGCATCCGCGCAACCGCTTCTGGCCGCTGATGGCCGATATCTGCGGTTTCGACGCGGCTCTGCCCTATGTGCAACGGCTGCAGGCGTTGAACGCCGCGGGCATCGGCCTGTGGGATGTGATCGGCCGCTGCGAGCGGCGCGGCAGCCTGGATGCCGACATCGTGCGTGGCACGGAAGTGGCCAATGCGCTGCCGGAACTGATCGCCACGCTGCCTGAGCTGAAGCTGATCGGCTGCAATGGTGGTGCGTCGCTGCAGGCGTTCCAGCGCTGGGTGCTGCCACGGCTGGAAACCCCGCCGAAGCTGGTCGCATTGCCGTCGACCAGCCCTGCCAATGCGGCGTGGTCGTTGCCGCGCCTGCGCCAGGCCTGGCAGCCGGTGGCCGACGCGCGGGCGACATGAAGCGGACATCGTCCGGACAATACGCTACCGACTGGTCGCGGCCGCGACCCATTGGCAACAGCCTGTCCCGGCTGCGTGCGTACTGAAAACACCTGTAACGGTTGGCGCTGGACCCCGCTGGCCGCACAATAGACGTTTCCCTACACCAGATTGCCGGAGTTATCCCGATGGCCGAAATCAAGGAAGCACTTGTCCCCGATATCGGTGACTACAGCGATATCCCGGTAATCGAGGTGCTTGTCGCCGTCGGCGACACGGTCAAGAAGGACCAGGGCCTGGTGACGCTGGAAAGCGACAAGGCGACCATGGAAGTGCCGTCCTCGGTGGCTGGTGTGGTCAAGGAACTGAAGGTCAAGGTCGGCGACAGCCTGTCCGAAGGCAAGGTCGTGGCCCTGATCGAAGTGGCCGCAGGCGAAGCCGAAGCCGCCAAGCCGGCGGCCGCCGCGCCGGCACCGGCCAAGGCCGCTGCCCCGGCTGCCGCCACCCAGAGCGCACCGGCCCCGGCCGCAGCTGCGCCGGCCGCCCCGGCTGCCAGCGGTGGTGCGGTTGAAGCGCTGGTGCCGGATATCGGCGACTACTCCGGCATTCCGGTCATCGAAGTGCTGGTCGCCGTCGGCGACACGGTCAAGAAGGACCAGGGCCTGGTCACGCTGGAAAGCGACAAGGCCACCATGGAAGTGCCGTCGTCGGTGGCCGGCGTGGTCAAGGAGATCAAGGTCAAGGTCGGCGACACTCTGTCGCAGGGCAATGTGGTCGCCATCATCGAAGCC
This sequence comes from Stenotrophomonas sp. I18B00994, assembly GCF_014145825.1. Taxonomy (NCBI): domain Bacteria; kingdom Pseudomonadati; phylum Pseudomonadota; class Gammaproteobacteria; order Lysobacterales; family Lysobacteraceae; genus Stenotrophomonas; species Stenotrophomonas sp. I18B00994. The sequence goes on from NZ_JACIUW010000027.1 coordinate 10,263, forward strand.
GAGGGCGCTGCCGCGCCGGCGCCGACCAAGGCGGCCGCTGCGGCCGCTCCGGCTGCCGCCGAGACCGCCACCAAGGTCGAGCCGGTCGCTGTGCCGGTGCAGCCGGACAAGCTGGCGGCCCGCGAGATCGCCTCGGCCGGTACCCCGTCCAGCCCGCCGGTGCAGTTCAACGCCGATGGCGTGCTGCCCGCCAAGGTGCCGTATGCCACCCCGGCGGTGCGTGTGTTCGCCCGCGAACTGGGCGTGGACCTGCTGCAGATCAACGGCACCGAGAAGGGTGGCCGCATCACCAAGGGTGACGTGCAGAAGTTCGTCAAGGCCGCCCTCAGCGGTGGCGTGCCGGCTGCCGGCGGTGCTGCTGTCGCTGCCGGTGGTGGCCTGAACCTGCTGCCGTGGCCGAAGGTCGACTTCAGCAAGTTCGGCGAGACCGAAGTGCAGCCGCTGTCGCGCATCAAGAAGATCTCGGGTGCGAACCTGGCCCGCAACTGGGCGATGATCCCGCACGTCACCCAGTTCGAGCAGGCCGACATCACCGACCTGGAAGGCCTGCGCGTGGCGCTGAACAAGGAGAACGAGAAGGCCGGCATCAAGCTGACCATGCTCGCCTTCCTGATCAAGGCCAGCGCCGCAGCGCTGAAGAAGTTCCCGGAGTTCAACGCCTCGCTCGATGCCAGCGGTGAAAACCTGACCCTGAAGAAGTACTTCCACATCGGCTTCGCCGCCGACACGCCGAACGGCCTGGTCGTGCCGGTGATCCGCGACGTGGACAAGAAGGGCGTGGTGCAGATCGCGCAGGAAACCGGCGAACTGGCCAAGAAGGCGCGCGACGGCAAGCTCGGCCCGGCCGACATGAGCGGCGGCTGCTTCTCGATCAGCTCGCTGGGCGGCATCGGCGGCACCGCGTTCACCCCGATCGTCAATGCACCGGAAGTGGCCATCCTCGGTGTCTCCAAGTCGTCCATCCAGCCGGTCTGGAACGGCAAGGAATTCGCACCGAAGCTGATGCTGCCGCTGTCGCTGAGCTACGACCACCGCGTCATCGACGGCGCCCTGGCCGCACGCTTCACCACGTACCTGTCCCAGGTACTGGCCGACATGCGCCGCGTGCTGCTGTAAGGCACCCGCTTCGCCCCCACCGTGCGGCCGCAGCCCCTGGCGCGGCCGCGTGAACAGATGCAGTGACAGCCCACCGGCCATGCCGGGCGGGCATGAGGAAAACCCACCATGGCCACGATTGAAGTCAAGGTTCCCGACATCGGCGATTACAGCGATGTGCCGGTGATCGAAGTGTTGGTCGCCGTCGGCGACACGGTGAAGAAGGACCAGGGTCTGGTAACCCTGGAATCGGACAAGGCCACCCTGGAAGTGCCGTCCTCGGCTGCCGGCGTGGTCAAGGAGATCAAGGTCAAGCTGGGCGACACCCTGTCCGAAGGCGCCGTGGTCGTGGTGCTGGACGCTGAAGGCGCCGCCGAAGCCCCGGCCAAGGCCGCTGCGCCGGCTCCGGCTGCAGCCGCTCCGGCCAGCAAGCCGCCGGTGACCCCGTCGCACCGCGCCCCGGCCGAACCGGCTGCGCCGAAGCCGGCGCTGTCCAGCGGCAAGCCGGCCGACATCGAATGCGAGATGGTCGTGCTGGGCTCGGGCCCGGGCGGCTACACCGCCGCCTTCCGCGCTGCCGACGTCGGTCTGGATACGGTGCTGGTCGAACGCTACGCCAGCCTCGGCGGCGTCTGCCTCAATGTGGGCTGCATTCCGTCCAAGGCGCTGCTGCACGCCGCAGCGGTCATCGACGAAGTGGCCCACGCGGGTGATTTCGGCGTCGAATTCGGCAAGCCGACCATCACTCTGGACAAGCTGCGCGAGTACAAGGAAAAGGTCGTCAACCAGCTGACCAAGGGCCTGGCCGGCATGGCCAAGCAGCGCAAGGTCCGCAGCGTGCAGGGCGTCGGCAAGTTCATCTCGGCCAACGAGCTGGAAATCACCGCTGCTGACGGCAGCACCCAGCTGCTGCGCTTCCAGAAGTGCATCATCGCCGCCGGTTCGCAGGCGGTGAAGCTGCCGAACTTCCCGTGGGACGACAAGCGCGTGATGGATTCCACCGACGCGCTGGAGCTGGCCGAAGTGCCGGGCTCGCTGCTGGTCGTCGGCGGCGGCATCATCGGCCTGGAAATGGCCACCGTGTACAGCGCGCTGGGCAGCAAGGTCACCGTGGTCGAGTTCATGGACCAGCTGATGCCGGGCGCCGACAAGGACCTGGTCAAGCCGCTGGCCGACCGCCTGAAGAAGCAGGGCATCGAAGTGCACCTGAAGACCAAGGCCTCGGGCGTCACCGCCGATGCCAAGGGCATCACCGTCACCTTCGAAGCCGCCGAGGAAGGCCAGGCGCCTGCGCTGGCGCAGGGCACCTTCGACCGCGTGCTGGTGGCCGTGGGCCGCTCGCCGAACGGCAGGAAGATCGATGCCGAGAAGGCCGGCGTGCAGGTCACCGACCGTGGCTTCATCCCGGTCGACCGCCAGATGCGCACCAACGTGCCGCACATCTTTGCCATCGGCGACATCGTCGGCAACCCGATGCTGGCCCACAAGGCCACGCATGAGGGCAAGCTGGCCGCCGAAGTGGCTGCTGGGCACAAGAAGGAATGGGTGGCCCGCGTGATTCCGTCGGTGGCCTATACCAACCCGGAAATCGCCTGGGTTGGCGTGACCGAGACCGAAGCCAAGGCCAAGGGCCTGAAGGTCGGCGTGGCCAAGTTCCCGTGGGCCGCCAGTGGCCGCGCGATCGGCATCGGCCGCACCGAGGGCTTCACCAAGCTGATCTTCGACGAAGAAACCCACCGCATCATCGGCGGTGCGATCGTCGGCGTGCACGCCGGTGATCTGCTGGCCGAGATCGGCCTGGCCATCGAGATGGGTGCGGAGGCGGAAGACATCGGCCACACCATCCATGCCCACCCGACGCTGAGCGAGTCGGTGGCGATGGCGTCGGAAATCTACGACGGCACGATCACCGATCTGTACATGCCGAAGAAGAAGTAAGGCGCCCGCGCCGTTCCGAACGAAAAGCCCTGGCATCTGCTGGGGTTTTTTGTTTCTCCGCTCCGGATTTTTGCGAGCGGTGGGGCCGCTGCGCGGGTGGCAGGCGTTTGGACAAATGTCCCCCGCCGCCCGCCTGCGGCGGTCGCCTCCTCCTTTACTTTGTCCAAACGCCTGCCACCCGCGCAGCGGCTCGGCTTGCGGATAGTCAGAGCCAGTGCCAAAGCCGCCCGGATTCCTGACACGCGGGGGGAGAGGGGCTTGTGTGCGAAGTAAAGGAGGAGGCGTCGGCCGTAGGCCGGCGCCGGGGGACATTCGCACGCAAGCCCCTCTCCCCCCGCGCTCGACCAACCTGCTTCTCTGCTCGACGATGCCACAAAAAACGCGGCCCCGATGTTCCGGAGGCCGCGCCAGGAGAGAGAGTGCCGTGGAAGGGGCGGGGGATCAGAACACGAAGCTGATACCGGCCACCGGGCCCTTGAATTCCTGCTTCAGGCCGACAGTACCGTCGCTGCCCTTCTTGTCCACGTCCAGCTTGAACCAGTCGTAGCCGGCGAACACGCCGAAGTTCTTGGTGAAGCGGTAATCGACGATGGCATTGGCGCGGCTCAGGTCGCCCTTGTAGTCATCGAAGCTGCCCCAGCGCGTGTTGAGGTACTGGCCCTGCAGCGTGATCATCCAGCGCTCGGACGGCGTGAAGGTCATGCGGGCGCCGACCACAGGTGCCACGCCATCGGCCTTCTCGTCGAGGAACTGGCCTTCGTACACCGTGCCCAGGTCGGCGTACCCCTTGGTGCTGACCTTGGCGTACTCGCCACCGATCTGCAGGCCGAGGTCGAAGGTGTCGGTATCAACCACCGAGTAGTCATAGACCAGGCTGGCCACCTGATACTTCAGCTCACCCTTCACGAAGCTGCCGGCCGGCACGTTCTCACCGCCGAAGGAAATGCCCTGGTCGAGGGTCTCGCGGCGGTCCTTGTCGTACTTGAAGTAGTTGAACAGGAGGCGCTGACGGTTGCTGATGCGGAACATGCCGTCGATGCGCGGCTCCCATTCCTTGCCACCCAGCTTGAAGTCCTGGTTCAGGGAGATGTCCTGGCCGGCCACGGTGGTGCTGCCGCGGAGGGTGTTGTCCGAATCGATGTTCATCGCACCCAGACGGATGGCAAAGCGGTCATCGCCTTCGGCGGCGTGGGCCGCATTGGCGAACGAGGCGCCGGCAGCGAGCAGGGAGAGGGCGAGCAGGGTGGGTACGGGGCGCATCGAAGAGTCCTTGCAGTGGTTCATCAGAATGACGGCCACTGTGCCGGACAGGCCCGTCCACCATGCGTGAACGTATGGTCCATGGCATGTGTACGGTTCAGTGCTGTCGCGACGATGCAAAAAGATGGCCCCGGAGCCGGGCTTCGGGGCCATCGTGGGACCTGCGGGGCGGAGCCGACGAGGATGCTGCAGGCAGGTCGAATGATCGGACCGGCATGTCTGACGAAAGTTCCGCAGCCTGCGACCAAAGTTCAATAGTGCGTCGCAACATGGTGCGGACGTCATTGTCCCCCTGGTGGCACGCAAAAATGTAACCGTTACCGCAACTTGCGGCTTCCAGGGATGAACAGGGAGCGGTTGTCTCGCAAATTGTCCCATTGCTATAATTTGGCGGCTCGATGAGGCCCCCCTGCTGTAGCCGCCTCAGCCCTCCACTTGCAACCACGCGGGACGTCCTGTGCTGAACTCCGTTGATGCGGGTCGGCGACTGATGCTGCGCGCCGCGGTCTACCCGCTGGCCGCAGTGGCTGTCCTGGCCCTGGCCTTCCTGCTGGTAGGTCCGAAATACGCCCTCGGCGCGCTGGCGTCCGGTGTGGCCATTTCGGCCGGTGGCTGGGTGGCGGCACGGATGGCACTGGGCGGTGGGGCACTGGCCGCAGGATCGGCGATGGCTCGCCTGATCATTGCGATCGTGGCCAAGTGGGTCGTGGTTTTCGGCGTCCTGCTGGTGGGGTTCCTGGTCTTCAAGCTGCCTGCATTGGCGCTGTTGGCCGGTATCGCCGTCGGCTTGATGTTCCAGGTCCTGGCGATGGCCAGGCGTTGACAGAATTCAATTAACTGAAGGTTCCGGACACATGGCGGGCGAGGCTCTAACCCCTACCAGCTACATCCAGCATCACCTGCACAACCTGACCGCGCCGGTCGGCAAGGGTGAGGGTATGTTCTGGCATATCCACGTCGATACCTTCCTCACCGCGGTCCTGATGGGCCTGGTGATCGTTGTCGCGTTCTGGCTGGGCACCCGCAAGGCCACCGCCGGCGTGCCGGGCAAGTGGCAGGCCTTCGTTGAAATCTGCCTGGAGTTCGTCGACCGCCAGGCCAAGGACACCTACCACGGCAAGAGCAAGCTGGTCACGCCGATCGCCATCACCATCTTCTTCTGGATTCTGCTGATGAATCTGCTGAAGATGATCCCGGCCGATTTCATCGCCAAGCCGCTGGAATGGGCGGGCGTGCACTACTGGAAGCCGGTGCCGACCGCTGACGTCAATGCCACCCTGGGCATGGCCATCAGCGTGTTCTTCCTGATGCTGTTCTTCGCGCTCAAGTCCAAGGGCCTGGGCGGCTTCATCAAGGAATTCCTGACGGCGCCGTTCGGCAAGTGGATGATGCCGTTCAACCTGATCCTCAACATCGTCGAGTGGCTGAGCAAGCCGATCTCGCTGGCGATGCGACTGTTCGGCAACATGTTCGGCGGCGAAATCGTGTTCCTGCTGATCTGGGTGCTGGGTGGTGCCGGTTTCTTCGGTGCCATTGCCGGTGGTGTGTTCGGCCTCGGCTGGATGCTGTTCCACCTGCTGGTGATCCCGCTGCAGGCCTTCATCTTCATGATGCTGTCGATCGTGTACCTGAGCCTGTCGGAAGACGCTCACTGAGTTTCAAGCTTCAACGCGTTTCAACCTTCATCCGTTTCATCACCCTTAGCAACTTAAGTTCCTGGAGATAACCATGTACTTCGCCGTCCTGACCAACTTCGCGCAGATTCAGAGCTCCACCGCCCTTGCCGTCGGCATCATGATCGGCCTGGCCGCGCTGGGCGCCGGTCTGGGTCTGGCCATCATGGCTGGTAAGTTCCTGGAGTCGGCCGCCCGCCAGCCGGAACTGATCCCGGTCCTGCAGGTCCGCATGTTCATCACCGCCGGCCTGATCGACGCCGCGTTCATCATCTCGGTCGCCGTTGGCCTGCTGCTGGCCTTCGCCAACCCGCTGTCGGCTGCCTTCGCTGGCGCCGTCACCAAGGCTCTGGCCGGCTGATACAGCGGTTTGAGACGACCGGGTGCTGATGCACCCGGTTTCGGATGAAGGCCGGATGTGCCGCTACGGCGGCGCGTCCACCCCGAAACCAGCGATCGAGCTAACCATGAATATCAATTTCACCCTTCTTGCGCAGGCGCTGGCCTTCGCTGGTCTGATCTGGATCATCGCGACCAAGATCTGGCCGCCGCTGATGAACGCGATCGAAGAGCGCCAGCAGAAGATTGCTGAAGGCCTCGCTGCTGCCGACCGCAGCCAGAAAGATCTGGCCCAGGCGCAGGAGAAGGTCAACGAAGCGCTGAAGGAAGCACGCACCAAGGCCAACGAGATCATTGATCAGGCCCACGCGCGTGCCAACCAGATCGTTGATGCTGCCCGTAACGAAGCGATCACCGAAGCCACCCGTCAGAAGGAACTGGCCCAGGCTGAAATCGACGCCGCCGCCAACCGTGCCCGTGAAGATCTGCGCAAGCAGGTGTCCGCGCTGGCCGTGACCGGTGCCGAAAAGCTGCTCAAGCGCGAAATCGACGCCAACGCCCACAAGGCGCTGCTCGACGAGCTGGCCTCGGAGATCTAAGGATGAGCCAGGCCCTCACGCTTGCCCGCCCGTACGCCCGCGCCGCGTTCGCGACCGCGCGCGACGAAGGCGCGTTCGCGCCGTGGTCGGACGCCCTGGCGTTCTCCGCCCACGTCGCCGCCGACCCGCGCGTGGCGGCCCTGCTCGCCAACCCGGAGCTGGGTCGTGACGACGCCGTCGCCCTGCTGGCGCCGGTGTCCCACGGCGAGACCTACTCGCGCTTCCTGGCCATCCTGGCCGAATCGCATCGTCTGCCGCTGCTGCCGGAGATTTCCGGCATGTTCGACGCCCTGCGCGCCGAAGCCGAGCACGTGGTCAAGGCCACCGTCACCTCGGCCGCCGAACTGTCGGCCGGTGAGCTGGACGCGATCAAGGTCGCGCTGCGCAAGCGCTTCAACCGCGAGGTCGACGTGACCACCGCGGTCGATGCCTCGCTGATCGGCGGCGCCGTGATCGACGCCGGCGACGTGGTCATCGATGGTTCGCTGAAGGGCAAGCTGGCCCGTCTGCAGACCGCGCTCGCTAACTGAATTCATTTAACGTCCGGCCCCGCTGCCGGCACTAGGACTTGACGATGGCAACCACGCTCAACCCCTCCGAAATCAGCGAACTGATCAAGAACCGCATCGAGAAGGTCAAGCTGGCCGCGGAATCGCGCAACGAAGGCACCGTGACCAGCGTGTCCGACGGCATCGTGCGCATCTTCGGTCTGGCCGACGTGATGCAGGGCGAAATGATCGAACTGCCGAACAACACCTTCGCCCTCGCCCTGAACCTGGAGCGCGACTCGGTCGGCGCCGTGGTGCTGGGTGACTACGAGCACCTGCGCGAAGGCGACGTCGCCAAGACCACCGGCCGCATTCTGGAAGTGCCGGTCGGTCCGGAACTGCTGGGCCGCGTCGTGAACGCGCTGGGCGAGCCGATCGACGGCAAGGGCCCGCTGGGCACCGACCTGACCGCTCCGGTGGAGCGTGTTGCGCCGGGCGTGATCTGGCGCAAGTCGGTCGACCAGCCGGTGCAGACCGGCTACAAGTCGGTCGACTCGATGATCCCGATCGGCCGTGGCCAGCGCGAGCTGATCATCGGTGACCGCCAGACCGGCAAGACCGCGATGGCGATCGATGCCGTGATCAACCAGAAGGGCACCGGCATCAAGTGCGTGTACGTTGCGATCGGCCAGAAGGCTTCGACCATCGCCAACATCGTGCGCAAGCTGGAAGAGAACGGCGCGCTGGCCCACACCATCGTGGTGGCCGCGACCGCTTCCGAATCGGCTGCCATGCAGTACATCAGCGCCTACTCGGGCTGCACCATGGGTGAGTACTTCATGGACCGCGGCGAAGACGCGCTGATCGTGTACGACGATCTGTCCAAGCAGGCTGTCGCCTACCGCCAGATCTCGCTGCTGCTGAAGCGCCCGCCGGGCCGTGAAGCCTACCCGGGTGACGTGTTCTACCTGCACTCCCGTCTGCTCGAGCGCGCTGCCCGCGTGTCCGAGGAATACGTCGAGAAGTTCACCGAAGGCAAGGTCACCGGCAAGACCGGTTCGCTGACCGCGCTGCCGATCATCGAAACCCAGGCCGGCGACGTGTCCGCCTTCGTTCCGACCAACGTGATCTCGATCACCGACGGCCAGATCTTCCTGGAAACCGATCTGTTCAACGCCGGCATCCGCCCGGCCGTGAACGCCGGTATCTCGGTGTCGCGCGTCGGTGGCTCGGCCCAGACCAAGATCATCAAGAAGCTGTCCGGCGGCATCCGTATCTCGCTGGCCCAGTACCGCGAGCTGGCTGCGTTCGCGCAGTTCGCCTCGGACCTGGACGAAGCGACCCGCAAGCAGCTGGAGCGTGGCCAGCGCGTCACCGAGCTGATGAAGCAGAAGCAGTACGCGCCGATGTCGATCGCCAACCAGGCACTGTCGATCTACGCCGTCAACGAGGGTTACCTCGACGACGTGCCGGTCAACAAGCTGCTGGCGTTCGAAGAAGGCCTGCACGCCCACTTCGCCAACACCCAGGGCGAGCTGGTCAGCAAGGTCAACGCCACCGGCGGTTGGGACAACGACATCGAAGGTGCCTTCAAGAAGGGCATCGCCGAGTTCAAGACCACCGGCAGCTGGTAATCGCGGTCCTGTAGAGCGGAGCCGCTGGCTCCGCTGGACCAGATGACAAACGGTTGAACAACGCGGGGCAGCAGCCCCGCGCCACGGGAAACAAGAGATGGCAAGCGGACGCGAAATCAAAACCAAGATCAAGAGCGTGCAGAACACCCGCAAGGTGACGCGCGCCCTGGAAATGGTCTCGGCCTCCAAGATCCGCAAGGCGCAGGATCGGATGAAGACCTCGCGTCCGTACGCGCAGGCGATGAAGCAGGTGATCGGTCACCTGGCCCAGGCCAGCACCGACTACCAGCATCCGTTCCTGGTCGAGCGTGAGCAGGTCAAGCGGGTCGGCTTCATCGTGATCTCCTCCGATCGCGGCCTGGCTGGCGGCCTGAACAACAACCTGTTCCGCAAGATGCTGGGCGAAGCCAAGGCATGGCAGGACAAGGGTGCGGAAGTGGACCTGGTGACCATTGGCCAGAAGGCTTCGACCTTCTTCCGCCGCGTGAAGGTCAACATGGTCGGCAGCGTGACCCACATCGGCGACGTGCCGAAGCTGGAATCGCTGATCGGTGTGATCAAGGTCATGCTCGACGCCTTCACCGAAGGCAAGATCGACCGCGTGTACCTGGTCTACAACCGCTTCGTGAACACCATGGTGCAGAAGGCCAGCTTCGATCAGCTGCTGCCGCTGCCGCCGGCTGAGAAGCAGGTCGCTCACCACGACTGGGACTACCTGTACGAACCCGATGCCGCGACCGTGCTCGAGCACGTGATGACGCGTTACATCGAGTCGCTGGTGTACCAGGCACTGCTGGAAAACGTCGCCTCCGAGCATGCGGCACGCATGGTTGCGATGAAGGCGGCGAGCGACAACGCCAACAAGCTGATCGGCACCCTGCAGCTCGTCTACAACAAGGCGCGCCAGGCAGCGATCACCCAGGAAATCTCCGAAATCGTCGGCGGCGCGGCAGCAGTCTGACCGCGTTCGTTCAAAGCACACATTAGAGGATGCAGCAATGAGTCAGGGCAAGATCGTTCAGATCATCGGCGCGGTCGTCGACGTCGAATTCCCGCGTGAATCGGTGCCGAAGGTGTACGACGCACTGAAGGTGGAAAACACCGAGATCACCCTCGAAGTCCAGCAGCAGCTGGGCGACGGCGTGGTGCGTACCATCGCCCTCGGTTCCACCGACGGCCTGAAGCGCAACCTGGTTGCCGTCAACACCGGCCGTGGCATCTCGGTGCCGGTCGGCGCCGGCACCCTGGGCCGCATCATGGACGTGCTCGGCCGTCCGATCGACGAAGCCGGCCCGGTGGCCGCCAGCGACAGCTGGGAAATCCACCGTGCGGCCCCGTCGTACGAAGACCAGTCCCCGGCCACCGAACTGCTGGAAACCGGCATCAAGGTCATCGACCTGATGTGCCCGTTCGCCAAGGGCGGCAAGGTCGGCCTGTTCGGCGGCGCCGGCGTCGGCAAGACCGTCAACATGATGGAACTGATCAACAACATCGCCAAGGCGCACAGCGGTCTGTCCGTGTTCGCCGGCGTGGGTGAGCGTACCCGTGAGGGCAACGACTTCTACCACGAAATGAAGGACTCCAACGTCCTCGACAAGGTGGCGATGGTGTACGGCCAGATGAACGAGCCGCCGGGCAACCGCCTGCGCGTCGCCCTGACCGGCCTGACCATGGCCGAGTACTTCCGCGACGAGAAGGACGAAAACGGCAAGGGCAAGGACGTCCTGCTGTTCGTCGACAACATCTACCGCTACACCCTGGCCGGTACCGAAGTGTCGGCACTGCTGGGCCGCATGCCGTCCGCCGTGGGTTACCAGCCGACCCTGGCCGAGGAAATGGGCGTCCTGCAGGAGCGCATCACCTCGACCAAGAACGGTTCGATCACCTCGATCCAGGCCGTCTACGTTCCCGCGGACGACCTGACCGACCCGTCGCCGGCAACCACCTTCGCCCACCTGGACTCGACCGTTACCCTGTCGCGTTCGATCGCCTCGCTGGGTATCTACCCGGCCGTCGATCCGCTGGACTCCACCAGCCGCCAGATGGACCCGCTGGTCATCGGCCACGAGCACTACGACACCGCCCAGCGCGTCCAGCAGACCCTGCAGAAGTACAAGGAACTGAAGGACATCATCGCGATCCTGGGCATGGACGAACTGTCCGAAGAGGACAAGCAGGCCGTGTCGCGCGCCCGTAAGATCGAGCGATTCTTCAGCCAGCCGTTCCACGTGGCCGAAGTGTTCACCGGTTCGCCGGGCAAGTACGTGCCGCTGAAGGACACCATCCGTGGCTTCAAGGCCATCGTCGATGGCGAGTACGACCACCTGCCGGAGCAGGCGTTCTACATGGTCGGCGGCATCGAAGAAGCGGTCGAGAAGGCCAAGAAGATGGCCGAGAAGGCCTGATCCGGGGCGGGCGGGAGCGATCCTGCCCGACCTGACGCCGGCGCCGGGCAACCGCCCGCGCCGGTGGACTCCCACGGTGGCATTGCGCCGCCGCGAACAGCGAAGAGATTTGCATGAGCACGATCCGTTGCGACATCGTCAGCGCCGAGCAGGAAATCTTCCGTGGCGAAGCGACCCTGGTCGTGGCCACCGGTGAGCTGGGCGAACTGGGCATCGCGCCCAAGCACGCGCCGCTGATCACCCGCCTGAAGCCGGGCAAGGTGGTGGTGACCACGCCGAATGGCGAGCAGCTGGATTTCGCCATTTCCGGCGGCATCCTGGAAGTGCAGCCGCAGGTGGTGACCGTGCTGGCCGACACCGCGATCCGCGCGCAGGACATCGACGAAGCCTCGGTCCGCAAGGCCAAGGAAGAAGCCGAGCGCATCCTGGCCAACCGCGGTGAAGCCATGGAAGTGGCCGAAGCCCAGCAGAAGCTGGCCGAAGCCGTCGTCCAGCTGCAGGCCCTGGAACGCCTGCGCAAGACCCTCAAGCACTGAGGTTCCGCGCTGCATCCACGAAAACGCCGGCCCTGCGCCGGCGTTTTTGTTCGGGTGGCTGGGTAGAGCCGACCGGGTAGATTCGACTGGGTAGAGTCGACTGTTAGTCGACTGCTCTACGTTCAGGCCGCGAAAATCCCGCCCTGCGCGCGTTAGTCGACTACCAGTCGACTCTACCAATCCCGGTCCCCAGTCCCGATCCCGATCCCGATCCTGGTGCCGTCTCAGCGATACACCACGTATCGCATCAGCAGGAACGACACACACGCCAGGCCGCCTTCCACCAGCGGTTTGGCCAGCCAGGTGTACTGCAGGCCCAGCGCATGGTCCACCAGGCTCACCAGCAATGTGCTCGCCACGGTGAGCAGCAGCCATAGGCCGAAGAAGCGTGCAAATCGCTTCCATCCCAGCTTGCGGGTGCCGGCCTCGGCAAAGGTGTAGCGGCCGTTGAGCCAGAAGCCCAGCAGCATGCCGGCCAGGCGCCCGGCGATGTTGGCCGGCGCCACGGGCATGCCCAGTGCAGTGGTGACCACGAACACGAGCCAGTCGAGCAGCAGCTGCACGAGCCCGATGACGAGGTAGGCGCTTCCCTGGCGGACGAGGCTCATCGGCATGGCGAAGGGAGGAGGGATGCCCATGTTAACGGCGCACGCTCTAGAATCACCGGCAACGAACCACGGACCGCCGTTCCCATGACCCAACCCCTGCACGTCATCATCCTCGCTGCCGGCGCAGGCAAGCGCATGAAGTCGGTGCTGCCGAAGGTGCTGCAGCCGATCGCGGGCCAGCCGATGCTGGCGCACGTGATCGACGCGGCCCGTGAGCTCCAGCCGGCGGCGATCCACGTGGTCCATGGCCATGGCGGCGAGGCGGTGCGCCAGTACTTCGCCGGCCAACCCGACCTGCAATGGGCCGAGCAGGCACAGCAGCTCGGCACCGGCCACGCGGTAGCGCAGGCGATGCCCCAGGTTCCCGACCTGGCGCAGGTGCTGGTCCTGTACGGCGACGTGCCGCTGATCCGAGCGCAGACCCTGCGCGACCTGCTCGCACAGCCGGGCCGGCTGGCGGTACTGGTGGCCGATGTCGATGACCCGACCGGATATGGCCGCGTGCTGCGCGATGCCGAGGGCAAGGTTGGCGCGATCATCGAGCAGAAGGACGCCACCGATGACCAGCTGCGCGTGCGCACGATCAATACCGGCATCATCGCGGCCGAATCGACCGCGCTGCGCCGGTGGCTGTCCCAGCTTTCCAACAGCAATGCACAGGGCGAGTACTACCTCACCGATGTCTTTGCATTTGCCGCCCATGAGTACACGCCGGCCGAAATGGCACTGGTGGCCGACGCGCAGGAGGCCGAAGGGGCAAACGACCCCTGGCAGCTCTCGCAGCTGGAGCGTGCCTGGCAGCGTCGTGCGGTGTGGGCCTTGTGCGCACAGGGGGCGCGCGTGCGCGATCCGGCCCGGCTCGACATCCGCGGCACTGTCACCGTGGGCAGCGACGTGCTGATCGACGTCGATGTCGTGCTCGAGGGCAACGTGGTGCTCGGCGACGGCGTCACCGTCGGTCCGTTCAACCGTTTGAAGGACGTCAATCTTGGGCCGGGCACCGAAGTGCGTGCGCACTGCGATCTGGAGGGCGTGGTTACCGAGGGTGCCGCGCAGATCGGCCCGTTCGCGCGCCTGCGATCGGGCACCGTGCTGGCCGATGGCGTGCACGTCGGCAACTTCGTCGAGACCAAGAAGGTCACGCTGGGTGTGGGCAGCAAGGCCAATCACCTCACCTACCTGGGCGATGCGGTGATCGGCAGCAAGGTGAACATCGGCGCTGGCACCATCACCTGCAACTACGATGGCGTAAACAAGTCGACCACCACCATCGGCGACAACGCGTTCATCGGCTCCAACAGCTCGCTGGTGGCACCGGTGACCATTGGCGACGGCGCGACCATTGCCGCCGGTTCGGTCATCACCCGTAACGCGCCGGACGGCAAGCTGACACTGGCACGTGCCCGGCAGGAAACCATCGATGGCTGGAAGCGCCCGCTCAAGAAGTCCTGAGCCCCGCATTCCCCGCGCCGATGAACTCGGTTTGCTGCCCGGCATCGAGCAGCGCGCCGGCGAGGTGTTGAGGGGCCATGAGGCCCATCCGGTGTTCGCCGGGCATGGCCTGGACCTGCCGACACTACAGGATGGCCTTGAACGCGGGCAGCTGTGGGTGGTGGATGCGGCAGACGGTGGCATCGCCGGCTATCTGCTTGCCGGCGAACTGGCAGGTGAGTTCCACGTGCTGCAGATGGATGTGGATCCTGCACACGCGCGGCAAGGTCATGGGCGCACGTTGTTGCGCCATGCATTGGTACAGGCCCGGGCGAAAGGCTATCGCTCGGCCGTGCTGACCACGTTGTCCGACGTGCCGTGGAATGCGGCCTTCTATGCCAGCGAAGGGTTCGTCGCCGCACCGGAGGCGGAGTGGGGTGCAGGGCTGCAGGCGGTGATGGCCGAAGAGGCCGCGCTGGGGTTTCCGATGCATCTACGCGTGGCGATGCGGCAGGCCTGGTAGATGCCGGCCTCGGTCGGCATATCCACGCATCGCGTGGATCTACCCGATCGGTCCGCTCAACCCACCGGCAGCAGGATCGACACGCACAACCCGCCATCGCCGCGGTTCTGCAGTGACACCCGTCCGCCGTGGGCCTCCACGATCTCCCGCGTCAGCGCCAGCCCCAGCCCGGTGCCATTGCGCTTGGTCGAATAGAACGGCATCAGTGCGTTCTGCAGCACCTGCTCGTTCATGCCCTTGCCGCGGTCAAGCACGTCCAAGCGCAGCCACTGCGGCAGCCGGGTCAGCTGTACCTGCACATCGTCGTTGGGCGGCTCGGCTTCAGCGCAGGCTTCGTGCGCATTCTTCAGCAGGTTCAACAACGCCTGCCCGAACTGCGCGATGTCGATGCGGCTGCTCAGCTCCTCGTCCGGCTCACGTTCCATGCCGAACGGGATCTGCTGGCGCAGGCTGGACAGGAACGGCGCCCAGTGCACGGTCTGCAGCTGCGGCTGTGGCAGCTTGGCAAAGCGCGCATAGCCACGGATGAAGCCTTCCAGGTGGCGTGCGCGATCCTCGATGGTGGTGAAGATTTCGGGCAGCCGGTCAAAGCGTTCACGCTGCACCAGCACGCCGCCGGAATGGGCGAGCGAAGCAATCGGCGCCAGTGAGTTGTTGAGCTCGTGGCTGATCACCCGGATCACCTTCTTCCAGGTCTGCACTTCCTGGCGGCGCAGCTCGGCGGTCAACAGGCGCACCAGCAGCAGGTCGTGTGGGCGGCCGTTGAGCTGGAACGCACGCCGCGAGAGGTGATAGACCTGCTCGTCATCCTCATCGCCGTCCTCCCCCTCGGCGTGCACCGCGAACAGGCTGTCACCGCCACGGGCGATGGCATCGCGCAGTTCCACCGGCACCTGTTCCAGCACGTCTTCCAGGCGCTGGCCTTCCAGCTTCCAACCGCCGTGCAGCAGCTTGCGCGCGGCCAGGTTGGAGAACACCACGCGGGCGATGCCATCACCGCCGGAGGCGATCAACAGCATCGCAACCGGCGTGTTCTGCACCATGGTGTCCAGCAGCAGCTCACGTTGCACCAGGCCCTGCCGCTGCTCACGCAGTACATCACCCAGCTCCCGGTGTGCCTGCACCAGGTCGCCGAGCTCGTCATTGCCGGGCCAGTGCACGCCGAAGTTGTATTCGCCGTCGCGATAGCTGCTGGTGGTGCCCGCCAGGGCCCGCATCAGTGACCGCACCGGGGCGGTGGCCCGACGCAGGGTCCACCACATCAGTGACAGCAGGATCAGCGCCGACACCGTGGTCACCACCCAGCCATGGTCCATCCAGTAGGCCAGGAGCCACGGCAGTGCCGCAGCCAGTGCCAGCACCGGCAGCAGGCGCAGGAACAGGCGGAAAGTGAACGAGCGCCGCTTCATTCGCGTGGAATACCGTGGCGGTCCATGCGCCGGTACAGCGCCTGGCGGCTCAGGCCGAGCTCGGCGGCAGCCTGGGCGATGACGCCATGGTTGCGCGCCAGCACCTCCTCGATGCGTGCGCGGTCGGGATCATTGCCTGCGCTGGGTGCCGGTCGTGGTGCGGCGGCTGCGCGCGGCAGGTTGAGATCGGCCACTTCGATGCGGTTGCCGGTGGCCAGCAGTTCGGCACGCTGGATCACGTTGCGCAGCTCGCGCACGTTGCCTGGCCAGGGGTGCCGCTGCAGTGCTGCGGTGGCGGCGCTGGACAGCGGCTTGCCAGCGGTCAGGAATCGCTCGGCCAGCGGCACGATGTCGCCCGGGCGGTCGGCCAGCGGCGGCAGCACCAGTTCCACCGTGTTGAGGCGGTAATAGAGATCTTCGCGGAAGGTACCCTCGCGGATCATCGCCGGCAGGTCGGCATTGGTCGCGCTGACCACGCGGACCTTGACCTGGCGCTCGCGGTTGGAACCCAGGCGCTCGAAGCGGCCGGTTTCCAGCACGCGCAGCAGCTTCATCTGCCCGCCGAGCGACAGGTTGCCGATCTCATCCAGGAACAGGGTGCCACCATCGGCGGCCTCGAACTTGCCTTCGCGCGCCTTGTTGGCGCCGGTATACGCACCGGCCTCGGCACCGAACAGTTCGGCTTCGATCAGTTCCGAGGGCAACGCGCCACAGTTGACCGCCACGAACGGGCCCTTGGCCACCAGCGAATTGGCCTGGATGATCTGCGCGATCTTCTCCTTGCCGGCACCGTTCGCGCCGGTGATCAGTACCGGCAGTTCCGAGCGTGCGACCTGGCAGGCGAGGGCGATGACGCGCTCGCTGGCCGGATCGGCGAAGACCGCGCCGCACAGGTCGTACTTCTCTTCCAGCGCGTTGCGCTGGTGCAGTTCACGGCTGCGGCGCCGGTCCAGTTCGCGGCGTGCCTCGGACAGTTCCAGCAGGTTGTTGACCGTGGTCATCAGCTTGCGGTCGTCCCAGGGCTTGGCCAGGTAGTCGGCCGCACCGGCCTTGACCAGATCCACTGCACTGCTCAGGTGGGTCCAGGCGGTCAGCAGGATCACCGGCAGGTCCGGATGGCGCGCACGGATCTGCGCGAACAACGCTTCGCCCTCCTCACCGGAGGTGGTGTCCTCGCTGAAGTTCATGTCCTGGATCACCAGATCGACCGGCTGCGACTCGAGCAGGGCCAGCCCATCGGCGGGCGTGTGCGCCTGCAGGGTGTCGATGTCGTGCAGGGAGAACAGCACGTCCAGCGCAGTACCCACGCTGGCGTTGTCGTCGATGATCAGGATCGCAGGCATCAAGCGGTTCTGCAGAAAGGGATGGGCGGCGCCGATGGAGCCGTTCGTGTCCACGCACCGGGAGAGCCCGGCGCCACCCATCAAGCATAGCCAAACCTGTGGCCGTGCAGGAGCGGATGATGCTCAGCGCCTGGGTGGGGCTGGCGGAGGTGGTGGCGCGGGTGGTGGCGGGACCTCCAATGCCTGTCGCCACGCAGCGGCGTTGACCGCCACCGTCAGTTCGCGCTTGTCGCGGCGCAGCAACAGATAGGCGCTGGCCGCGTGGGAATGGCGCAGTGCCTCGGCCAGATGTTCAACCCGGCGCACCGCCGTGTCGTCCACGCGGAGGATGCGATCGCCACTGCGCACGCCGAAGCGCACTTCCGGGCTGGCGGCCTCCACATGCACCTGGCCTTCGGTCGAGCGCAGCGACAGCCGCGCTCCATCGCGGCGCCATTCCAGCGTCTGTGCGCTGCCACCACCGGCCAGCGCCGGCAGGGGCAGTAGCAGCATCAGGCACATCGCGCAGGCACGCATCTCACGCGCCCCGCGTGGCGACCGCAGGCGGTACCGCCGCCGCACGCCGTGCCGGACCGAACACCGCAATCTGTCCCAGTATCCATAGCAGCAGTGCACCCAGCGGCAGGTAGTACAGCGGCATGCGCGGCAGCTCGTACAGGTTCATCAGGGCCAGGTTGATCGCGTACGCCGCGAGCATGCCCAGCATGATGCCCAGCGAGGCCAGCAGGAAGTTCTCGGTCTGGAAGTAGCGCAGGATCTGCCCGCGGGTGGCGCCCAGCGCACGGCGGATGCCGATCTGCTTGCTGCGCTGCTGCACCCAGAAGCTGGCCAGGCCGATGATGCCCAGCGCCGTGACCACCAGCAGCGAGATGCACACGGTGATCAGCAGGCCGACCATGGCCCTGTCGTTCTTGAAGTAGTCATTGCGCTGCGCCTCATAGGTCAGCTTTTCACGCACCAGCCGGTTGGGATCGTTACGTTCAAGCGCGGCGATCGCACCCTTTAGCACTTCCTCGCGCCGATCTGGAGAGGTACGCAGGACATACGGTCCCTGGGTGAAGTCAGTCCGCACCGGCAGCACGATCGACAGCGTGGTGTTGTTGTTGTAGTCGGTGGGCGTTGCCAGTGCGGCGACGATGCCGACTACGTGCAGCGGCTGCTTGCCCATGTAGAACGTCTTGCCCAGTGCATTCTCGCCCGGGTACAGCTTGTCGGCGAGGGTGCGGCTGATGATCACCGAGGACGCCGTATTGGACGAAGCGTTCTTCTGTGCGTCCTCGAAGTTGCTGTACTCGCTTGACTGGAAGTCACGGCCGGCGGTCAGCTGCAGTCCGAGCGTGGGCAGTCCACCCTCGCCGAACATGTACATGGTGACGAAAGCGGTCGGACGCTCCTGTTCCTGTTTAAGCGAAACGCTGGTGTTGGAGGAGTTCGGGCGGAACGGCAACTGGTTGACCTTGGCTGCGGCAGTCACGCCGGGCACCGCACGCAGGGCAGACAGGTCTTCCAGGGTGCGGGACTGACCGTTGGTCTGCTTGCCGATGCCGCTGACCCGGACGAACACCAGTTCGTTCTCGGCCAGGCCGCTGCTCTGGCTGATCCGTTCAACGCGCTGGGTGACCAGGAACAGGGCATTGCAGACGATGGCGCAGGTCAGGGCGACTTCCAGCACGATCAGGGCGGCGGCCGTCTTGTGCCGGCGCAGGGTGCTGAGGATGGGGCGGATGTCCATGGGAGGTCCTCGTACTCGTGCTTACTGCGACTTGAGCTGGATGGCCGGGGTAACCTGCATCGCGCGCCAGGCGGGCAGGAAACCAGCGGCGAGGCTGGCGAACAGGGTCAGGCCAATGGCCAGCAGCAGCATGCTGCCGTCCAGGTGGGCCAGGTTCGCGTAGTCCACGGGTTGCTGGCGTACCGCATACAGGCCGAGCAGGGCCAGGCCGATGCCGAGCACGCCGCCGGCAACGCCGATCGCACCGGCTTCAACCAGGCATTGCAGGAAGATCTGCCCACGGCTGGCACCGAGGGCGCGGCGCACACCGATCTCGCCACTGCGGCGCAGGAACTTCGCCAGCAGCAGGCCCACGGTGTTGACCAGGCAGACGCCGAGAAAGCCCAGTGCCAGCCACATCTGCAGGCGCACGTCGCTGGGCACGGCGTTCTTGAACGTCAACCACTCCATCACCGGGCGCAGACGCACGTTGGTGGGGCGCTCGAAACGGCCCGCCGCGCGCTGCTGGTCCGAGTAGTTGACCAGGTAGTTGCGGTAGTCCTCGACCTTGGCCGGGTCCAGCTCCACCCAGTACTGGATCCAGCTGCAGGGCGCGCTGATCGAGTTGCTGCTGCCATCCGGATTCTCGCCGAAGCAGTTCATGTTGCCGTTGCTGCCGAACTCCAGGTCCATCGCAGTGGAGAACGGCACCAGCAGGTCTTCATCCTTGCCGTAGTTGCCGGTGGTCAGATCGAAGAAGTGGGGTTCGGGATTCCACTTCTTCATCACGCCGATCACCCGCAGTGAATGGCCACTCAGGCGGATCTCGCGACCGGTGCTGTCAGCACCCTGGAACAGCTTGTCGTTGATCGCTTTCGACAGCACCACCACGCGGCTGCGATTGTCATCATCGCTGCTGCTCCAGGCACGCCCGTACTGCATCGGTACGTCGAACATCGGGAAGAAATCGGCCGACGTCCAGCGCGTATCCACCGAGAATGGCTTGAGCGTGCTGAGCTCCGGTTCCACCGTGCCTCCGCCCGCACTCATCATCGCCTGGCGGATGCCGCGCTTCTCGCGCAGCAGGGTCTCGGCGTCGCGCCGTGTCATCTGTTCCTCAGGCTCCTCACCCGGGGTATAGCCGCCGCGCGGGCGCGGATCGACCTGCACATAGAACAGCCGGTCACTCTTGCCCGGAATCGGGTCGCCGGACAGCACGTGGAATACGGTCAACGTGGTCATCGAGGCGCCGATGCCGAGCGCGATGGCGATCACCATCAGCGCGGTCAGGACCTTGTTGCGGCGGAAACTGCGCGCCGCCAATCGGGCGTAGTAGGCGAACATGGTCGGGCCCTCACTCGTTGACGGCGACGATGTGGCGCAACGGCGTGGCCAGCACCGGCTCGCGCACCAGGTCGGTCACCTGGCCATCGACGATGTGCACGTTGCGCTGCGCACGCGCAGCCAGTTCCGGGTCGTGGGTGACCATCACGATGGTGGTGCCGGCGGCGTTGATCTCCTCCAGCAGCTCCATCACGCCCCGGGCCATCTGCGTATCCAGATTGCCGGTCGGTTCGTCGGCCAGCAGCAGGCGCGGGCTGCCGGCCAGCGCACGCGCGATGGCCGCGCGCTGCTGCTGGCCACCCGACAGTTCATTCGGATAGTGCTTCATGCGCGAGCCCAGGCCGACCTGGGTCAGTGCCTTCTCGATGCGTTCGCGGCGCTCGTTGGCGCTCATCCTGCGATAGCGCAGCGGAACGTCGACGTTGTCGAACAGGTTCAGGTCGGGGATCAGGTTGAAGCCCTGGAAGATGAAGCCGATCTTCTGGTTGCGCAGGCGGCTGCGGGCGTCGTCGCCCAGCGTGCTCACGTCCTGGCCGTCCAGCATGTAGGTACCGCTGGTGAAGGTTTCCAGCAGGCCGGCGATGTTGAGGAAGGTGGTCTTGCCGGAGCCGGACGGGCCGGTGACCGCGACGAACTCACCTTCCTTGACCTGCAGTTCCAGCGAGCGCAGTGCGTGGGTTTCCACCTGTTCGGTGCGGAAGACCTTGGCAACCGAACGCATTTCGAGCATGTACATGGGGTGTCCTCTCTCCAGGATTCAGGTATCAGGTATCAGTTGACGGAGACGCGTTCGGCGTCCTTGAACAGGTCGCTGCCGGAGACCACGATGCGGTCGCCCGGCTGCACACCCGACTTGATTTCCACTTCGCCCAGGCTGCTGACGCCCAGTTCCACCGGACGGCGCACGGCGGTGCGGCCATCCATCACGTAGGCCATGCCGTTGCCCTGTTCGACGAACGGGCCACGCTCGACCTTCAGCACGTTCTTGCGGGTATCGAGCAGCACGCGCACCGACATCCGTTGGCTCTGGCGCAGGCCTTCCGGCTGCGCGCTGGCAAAGCGCACGCGCGCGTTGACCTCACCGTTGACCACTTCCGGCGACACCGCGCTGATCTCGCCCGGGAAGGGCTGGCCGTTGCCGCCGGTCAGCTGTGCGGGCATGCCGATCGCCAGGTCGCGGGCGAAGCTCTCCGGCACCTTGATCTCGACTTCGAACTTGGACAGGTCGACCACGCCCAGCACCGGGGCATTGGCGGCCAGGTTGGTGGACTGCACCGCCTGCACCTGGCCGACCTGGCCATCGAACGGGGCACGCAGCGTCAGCGCATCGACCTGGCGCTGTACTTCGGCCACCACCGCCTTCTGGCGATCGGCCAGCAGGCGCTTGTTGCGGGCATCCAGGTCCGCGCCCTGGCTCTGCAGGCGGGCATCGGTGGTGGCGTTGGCCAGGGTGATGTCGGCTTTCTTCAGCGAGTCCTTGGCCTTGGCCAGGTCGATCTGCGGCACCGCCCCGCCGTCGTAGCCGCGCTGGTAGCGCTGCAGGTCGCGGTCGGCGGCCTGCCGTTCGATGGTGGCCTGGTCGGTTTCCTTGCGCGACTTGGCGCGGGCCAGGGTGGCGTCCAGCGCGGCACGGCTGGCCTCGGCCTCCAGGCCGGCCAGGGTGGCCTGTTCCTGGGCCAGCTTGCTGCGCAGTTCGGGGCTGTCGATGACCGCCAGCTCCTGCCCCTTCTTCACCACGTCACCGGCGACCACCTTCAGGTCCACGGTGCCCGCAGAGATGGCATACAGGACCGGGCTGTTGGCGGCGATCACGCGGCCGTCGGCGGCGATGTCACGGACCAGGTCGCCCCGCTTCACTTCGGCGATGCGCACGCGGCTGCTGTCGAAGGAACGGCTGGCGTTGGACCAGGCGTGCACGGCCCAGCCGATGCCGGCGAGCAGGGCGAGCGTGCCCAGCGCCGGCCAACGGTAACGGAGCCAGTTGGCGCGCGGAGCGCTGGCCGGAGTGGAGGAAACGATCTGGTCCTGGGCGGAAGTGTCGCGGATCATCGGGTGCGTGCCTGACGGTGGTAGCCAGTACCAAGCACGTAGCGTGCCAGCTTTAATTCCTTATGGGTCAATGAGTTGGGGTGTGATGTGAAGTGTCCGGGTGTCCGCGGACACCTTTCCGGACACTTTCATTAAGCGGACAGGAGGGGGAGCGCGGGCACGCAGGCTAGAATGCGACGATCGTCTTCAAGGAAACGCGTGACATGTGTGGAATCGTGGGTGCGATCGCTGATCGCGACGTAGTGCCGGTGCTGATCGAAGGCCTGAAGCGGCTGGAGTACCGTGGTTACGATTCCTCCGGCATCGCGGTGATCGACCAGGGCGAGCGCCGCGATGTACGTCGCGTGCGTCGTACCGGTCGTGTGTCGGAAATGGCCACGGCGGCCGAGGCCGAGGGCTTCAACGCGGTGCTGGGCATCGGCCACACCCGCTGGGCCACCCATGGGGGCGTCACCGAGGCCAACGCGCATCCGCACATCAGCCATGGCGTGGCGCTGGTGCACAACGGCATCATCGAGAACCACGAAGAGCAGCGCGAGAAGTTGCGCGCGCTGGGCTACACCTTCGAGTCGCAGACCGATACCGAAGTCATCGCACACCTGATCCACCACCACCTGAAGGATGGCGACGACCTGCTGGTGGCGCTGCAGCACACGGTGAAGGAACTGACCGGCGCCTACGCGCTGGCCGTGGTCAGCCGCGCCGAGCCGGAGCGCTTCGTCTGCGCGCGCATGGGCTGCCCGCTGCTGATCGGCCTGGGCGAGGGCGAGAACTTCGTTGCCTCCGACGTCTCGGCGGTGATCTCGGCCACCCGCAAGGTCATTTTCCTGGAAGAGGGCGATACCGCCGAGATCCGTCGCGATGGCGTGCGCATCTTCGACGAGCACGACCGGCCGATCGAGCGCGACGTGCATCTGTCCGATGTGTCGCTGGCATCGCTGGAGCTGGGCCCGTACCGCCACTTCATGCAGAAGGAGATCCACGAGCAGCCGCGCGCGCTGGGCGACACCATCGAGGCGGCGATCGACGCCGGTGGTTTCCCGGCCGGGCTGTTCGGCAAGAACGCCGAAGCGGTGCTGTCGGGCATCGAGGGTGTGCAGATCATCGCCTGCGGCACCAGCTACTACGCCGGCCTGACCGCGCGCTACTGGATCGAAGCCATCGCCGGCCTTCCGTGCAGCGTGGAGATCGCCAGCGAGTACCGCTATCGCGCGGCCTACGCGAACCCGAAGCATCTGATCGTGACCATTTCCCAGTCCGGCGAAACGCTGGATACGTTAGAAGCGCTGAAGTACGCCAAGTCGCTGGGCCACAAGCACACGCTGTCGATCTGCAACGTGCCGGAAAGTGCGATTCCGCGCGCCAGCGAACTGGTGTGCTATACCCGTGCCGGCGCCGAGATCGGCGTGGCCTCGACCAAGGCCTTCACCACCCAGCTGGCGGCACTGTTCCAGCTGACCGTGGTGCTGGGCAAGCTGCACGGCCGCATCGACGCGGCGCAGGAAGCGGACTACCTCGAGCAGCTGCGCTTCCTGCCGGGCAGCGTGCAGCACGCATTGAACATGGAGCCGCAGATCGCTGCGTGGGCCGAGCGTTTCGCACGCAAGAGCAGCGCGCTGTTCCTGGGCCGTGGCCTGCATTACCCGATCGCGCTGGAAGGCGCGCTCAAGCTCAAGGAAATCTCCTACATCCACGCCGAGGCCTACCCGGCAGGCGAGCTGAAGCATGGCCCGCTGGCGCTGGTGGACGAGGACATGCCGGTGGTGGTGATCGCGCCGAACGACAGCCTGCTGGAGAAGGTGAAGTCGAACATGCAGGAAGTGCGCGCGCGTGGCGGTGAACTGTTCGTGTTCGCCGACCAGGACAGCAACTTCAACGAGTCCGAAGGCGTGCACGTGATCCGTACGCCGCGTCATGCCGGCGTGCTCAGCCCGATCGTGCACACCATTCCGGTGCAGTTGCTGGCCTACCACACCGCGCTGGCGCGCGGCACCGACGTGGACAAGCCGCGCAACCTGGCCAAGAGCGTGACGGTGGAGTAACACCCGTCAGCTCGGTTGGAGGTTGCAAGCGAAGGGGGGCCGTGTGGGCCCCCTTTCGTTTGTGCCGGTGGCAGCGGCAAGTGGGACAGCGACAGGGTGTTCTGTCCACCGTCGGCAGCAGGCAATCAATCTTTAACGCGTGGCATCGCGTGTATTCAGCGGCGGTTTCAGCCGCGGTGCCATTCTCTGGATCGTCGGTTGGTTCCCACGACGAACTGTCCTATCGATGCCGGTAGTGACCGATGGTCGCAGTCGTAGAATCGATTTGACCGAGGTCCGGGTTGAGCGGTTGAACCCACCTCGTTCGCGTTGCAGCACGTCGTCTGCCGATCCATTCCAAGCGGCAGCCGAGTGCGCCAGACGTGCGCTGAAAGGTCTGTTCCCGGGGAGGGGGCGTATCGGAAGAGCACACTTTTTGACTTCAGTGACCTGCACCAGGAAACAAGAATGAACGTCCGCGAACTCCTGCAATCCAAGAAAGAAGCTGTCATCACCATCGATGCCGAAGACACCATCGGTGCCGCCGCCCACAAGATGAGCGCGAACAGGATCGCTGCGCTGGTGGTGATGAAGGACGATGCCCCGGTCGGCATCATTTCCGAGAAGGACATCGTGCGTACCCTGGCCGACGACGGCCCGCAGGCCGGCCGCCGGGTGATTTCCAGCCTGCCGTCCACCGGCCTGGAGGGCATCGCCCCGGAGGCCACCCTGAAGCAGGCCATGTCGCTGATGACGTACTCGCGGCGCCGTCATCTGATGGTCACCGAAGGCACTCGTCTGGTCGGCATCCTCAGCCTGGGCGACATCGTGAAGAACCTGCTGGGCGAGCTGGAGCTGGAAAAGGCCGTGCTGCAGGACATCTACATGGCCGCCCACTGAGGGCTGCAGCGCTGGAAGCAGAGAAGCCGGGCATTGCCCGGCTTCTTCGTTCACGGCATCGGTGAAATCAGAAAGTGACCTTCACCGAGTCGGCGCTGTAGTTGGCTGGGCCGTGGTAGACCACTTCGATGTTGTTGCCATCCGGGTCGAGCACGAACGCACCGTAGTAGCCCGGGTGGTAAGGGCGTTCACCGGGCGCGCCGTTGTCGGTGCCGCCGGCGGCGATCGCGGCGGTATGGAAGGCATCGACGGTGGCGCTGTCGCGGGCCTGGAAGGCCAGATGGTGGCGGCCGGTCAGCTGGCCGGTGGCGGCCGTGCTGCTGGCGCTGGAAATGAACAGCTCATCGGCCCAGAAGTAGTCATCGCCTTCACCGGCGATCGGGATGCCGATAGTATCGAACACCGCCTGGTAGAAGCGGCGGCTGGCCGCCAGGTCGCGCACTACCAGCTGGATGTGGTCGATCAGGCGGCCGCGGTGCAGTTCCATCGTTTCCATACGAACCTCGCAGAAAAAGGGGACGGAGGGGATTAAGTCGCTTCCAGCCCAATAATGCCAGAAACGACTTAATCCCCTCCGTCCCCTTTTCGGGTCAGACGTTGGCGATGATCTCGACCCAGTAGCCGTCCGGGTCCTTGATGAAAGCCAGGTTCTTCATGCGGCCGTCGGTCAGGCGCTTCTGGAAGGTCACGCCCAGATCCTCGAAGCGCTGGCAGGCGGCCTCGATGTCCGGCACCGACACGCAGATGTGGCCGAAGCCGCGCGGGTCACTGTTGCCGTCGTGGTAGACCGCGCCGTCCTGGGTTTCGGTGCCGTGGTTGTGGGTCAGTTCCAGCACGCCCGGCAGCCCGGCCATCCACAGGCGGCGGGCCTTGTCATCTTCCGGCACCGTGGCGCCAGCGGGCACGTAGGCCAGGAAGTACAGGCTGAACTGGGCCTCGGGGAAGTCGCGCTTGTCGATCAGCTGGTAGCCGAGCACGCGGGTGTAGAAGTCCAGCGAAGCGGCAATGTCCTTCACGCGCAGCATGGTGTGGTTGAACACGAAGCCGGTGGTTTCGGCCGGGGCCTGGGCGGCGACGCCGGGAACATCGCGCAGGGCGGGAATGGTCATGGGGGAGGTCCTTCAGACAGGGCCGTTGCCGGCCGGATGGCGCCATTCTACCGGCCAGCACCTGACGGCACTGCGACGTACAATGGCCGGATCGCACCGTTCCGTCCTGACAACGATTGCCCGCCATGTCGCAGCGTGAATGGGTGGCTGCCGCCATCCGCAAGATCGAAGCTGATTTCAACCGTTCCGCCGATACCCACCTGATCCCGCTGGCGCTGCCAGGGTTCGAGGGCATCGACCTGTACCTGAAGGATGAGTCGAGCCATCCCACCGGCAGCCTGAAGCACCGGCTGGCGCGCTCGCTGTTCCTGTATGCGCTGGCCAATGGCTGGTTGCGTGAAGGGCGTCCGGTGATCGAGGCCTCCAGCGGCTCGACCGCCGTGTCCGAAGCCTATTTCGCGCGGCTGCTCGGCCTGCCGTTCATTGCGGTGATCCCGGCCTCCACCTCGCCTGAAAAGATCGCCGCGATCGAGTTCCACGGCGGCCGTTGCCACCTGGTCGAACGTGCCTGCGACCTCAACTGTGATTCGGAAAAGCTGGCCCGTGAAACCGGCGGCCACTTCATGGACCAGTTCACCTATGCCGAGCGCGCCACCGACTGGCGTGCCAACAACAACATCGCCGAGTCCATCTTCAAGCAGATGGCCGAGGAGCCCAGCCCGGTTCCGGAATGGATCGTGTGCAGCCCCGGTACCGGCGGTACCGCAGCGACGCTGGGGCGCTATGTCAGCTATCGCCGGCATGACACCCGCATCCTCTGTGCGGACCCGGAAGTGTCGGTGTTCTTCGATGGCTACAAAGCCGCCGTGGCCGGTGAGCAGGACTGGCGCGGCCTGACCTGCAGCGGTGGCTCGCGCGTGGAAGGCATCGGCCGGCCGCGGGTAGAGGCGAGCTTCATCCCGACCAGTGTCGATGCGATGGTGAAGGTGCCCGATGCGCTGAGCCTTGCCGCGATGCGCCATGTCAGCCGCCAGCTGGGCCGCCGTGTCGGTGGCTCCACCGGCACCAACTTCATCGGTGTGCTGCAGGCGGCGCAGTGGATGCGCGAGGTGGGCCATCAGGGCAGCATCGTCAGCATCCTGTGCGACAGCGGCGAGCGCTACGCACAGAGCTACTACGACCCGTCGTGGTATGCGCGCCAGGGCATCGACGTCGACGGCGCCGATGCGCAACTGGCGGCGGCGGTGGCCGGGCAGGGACTGCCCGAATTGCCGTGGTGCAGCCTGGAAGCGTTGTAACGCGGCAACGTACGGCCGGCTGTGCGTCGACTCTACCCGGTCGCCGGGGCGGCTCAATATCCCGCTGCAGTGAACGCGTCCAGCACCGCGTCGCGCAGTGCATCGGGCAAGGCCTCGATGTCCATCGCGCGATCATCCAGATGCAGGCTCGGGTCCAGGATGCTCGCTCGGCCCTGGGCCAGCGCCTGCAGCCACAGCAGCACGCAGATCACGAACTCGCGCTCATGGCCCAGCCGCAGCTGGCTGGCGCCGCGTTCGATCACCTCGAACGGGTACCACTCCTGCGCATCGTTGAACGTGCCGCCCTGCTGCAGCACTGCCTGCAACTGCTGCAGATGGCGCGGGGCGTCATCGCCGGCATCGCACAATGCGGCGATCCAGGTCAGTTCGGCCGGGCTGGCGGACAATGCCAGTGACCGGGCCGGTGAGGCGGATGCAACTGCAGCCAGACCTTCCATGTAGGGCCTCGTTCGGTGCGTACCGCTGCGGACTCCCCCGCAGCCAGAGCTTCGGTGCGCGACCGTAAGGCCGACGTGAATGCCGGGCCGTGCCCCCTTGTCAGCCCCGCCTGCCAGCGCCATATCCTGCATGCTGCCCGCCTGCCGGGCCCGTACCCTGGAGATCTGCCGTGACCGTTGCCAACCCCCTGCTCGATTTTTCCGGCCTGCCGCGCTTCGAGGCCATCCGCCCCGAGCACGTGGCGCCGGCGCTGGACGTGCTGCTGGCCGAGGCCGAAGCCGCCGTCAGCGCCGCCGAGCAGGTGCAGCCGGTCACCTGGCAGACCTTCGTTGCCCCGCTGGATGACGCCACCGAGCGCCTGTGGCGCGCCTGGGGTCTGGTCGGCCACCTGCAGGGCGTGGTCAACACCCCGGAACTGCGTGAGGCCTACAACAGCAACCTGCCGCGGGTGACCCGCTTCGCCAGCGCGCTGGGCCAGAACCTGGCGTTGTACCGGCAGTACCAGACGCTGGCCGCCAGTGCCGAGGCGGCGCGCTTCGACGCGGCCCAGCGCAAGGTGCTGGACAACACCCTGCGCGATTTCCGCCTCGGTGGTGCCGAGCTGGCGCCGGAGGCGCAGCAGCGCTTCGCGGCGATCAAGGAAGAACTGTCGGCGCTGTCGGCGAAGTTCTCGCAGAACGTGCTCGACGCTACCGACGCCTGGTCGCTGATCATCGAGGACGAAGCGCGGCTGAAGGGCCTGCCGGAAGACGTGAAGGCCGCCGCGCGTGCCGCAGCACAGAAGGACGGCAAGGCCGGCTGGAAACTGACCCTGCAGATGCCGTGCTACCTGCCGGTGCAGACCTGGGGCGAGGACCGCGACCTGCGCGAGATCCTGTACCGCGCCAGCGCACAGCGTGCGTCCGAATTCGGCGATGAGTCGCTGGACAACAGCGGCAACATCGATCGGATCCTCGCCCTGCGCGCTGAACTGGCCGCGCTGCTCGGCTTCGATTCGTATGGCGATTATTCGGTAGCGACCAAGATGGCGCAGGACCCGGCCGAAGTGCTGGGTTTCCTGCGTGACCTGGCCGCGCGCGCCAAGCCGTTCGCGGCCAGGGACCGCGCCGACCTGGAGCAGTTCGCACGCGAGCAGCTGGGCATCGACAGCCTGCAGGCCTGGGACCTGGCGTTCGCCGCCGACCGCCTGAAGCAGGCCCGTTACAGCTATTCCGAACAGGAGGTGAAGCAGTACTTCACCGAACCGAAGGTGCTGGGCGGCCTGTTCTCGGTGATCGAGCAGCTGTACGGCCTGCGCGTGCAGGAGGACAGCGCACCGGTGTGGCATGACGACGTGCGCTTCTTCCGTCTGGTCGATGCGCAGGGCGCGCTGGTCGGCCAGTTCTATCTGGACCTGTATGCGCGCGAGGGCAAGCGTGGTGGCGCGTGGATGGACGATTGCCGCAACCGTCGCGTGCGCGCGGACGGCAGCGTACAGACGCCGCTGGTCTACCTGGTGTGCAACTTCGGCCGCGGTGCCAATGGCAAGCCGGCGACCTTCAGCCACAACGAAGTGACCACGCTGTTCCATGAGATGGGCCATGGCCTGCACCAGCTGCTGACCCGCATTGGTGAGCTGGGCGTGGCCGGCATCAATGGCGTGGAATGGGATGCAGTGGAACTGCCCAGCCAGTTCATGGAGAACTTCTGCTGGGAGTGGGAGCACCTGCAGGCCATGACCGCGCACGTGGACACGGGCGAACCGCTGCCGCGCGGGCTGTACGAGCGCATGCTGGCCGCGCGCAACTTCCACAGCGGCATGGCCACGGTGCGCCAGCTTGAGTTCGGCCTGTTCGACATGCTGTTGCACAGCCAGTTCGAACCGGCGCAGGACAGCGTGCTGGCGCTGCTCGATCGCGTGCGTGCGGAGGTGGCGGTAAACCATCCGCCGGCCTGGAACCGCTTCCCGCACCAGTTCAGCCACATCTTCGCGGGCGGTTACGCCGCCGGCTACTACAGCTACAAGTGGGCCGAAGTGCTCAGTGCCGACGCCTATGCGGCGTTCGAGGAAGCGCCGCAGGCACTGGCCGAGACCGGTGCACGCTTCCGCGATGAGATCCTGTCGCGCGGTGGCAGCCGCCCGGCGGCGGAGAACTTCAAGGCCTTCCGTGGGCGCGCGCCGCAGATCGACGCGCTGCTGCGCCACTCGGGCATGGCGTAAGGTGTTTGGTAGGTGCCAACCCTGGTTGGCACTTCACCGCCATCCACGCATTGCGTGGATCCACCGGAATGCCGGCCAGCGGCCGGCACCACCGAAGACCGGTCATTCGGCGTAGATCATCTTCCGGGTCATGCCGCCGTCGACGATGAAGTCCTGGCCGGTGCTGAAACCGGACAGCGACGACAGCAGGTACACCGCCAGTGCACCGATATCTTCAGGGCGGCCGACCCGGCCGACCGGATGCTGTGCGTGGTCGATGGCCGAGTACTCTGGTTCATGGCGCCGTGAGGGTGCCTGCCACGCAGTGGTACCGACCCAGCCGGGGCTGATGCTGTTCACCCGCACCGCCGGGCCGGCGCTGATCGCCAGCGCATGGGTGAAGGCCACCAGGCCACCCTTGGCCGCCGCATAGGCCTCGCTGTGCGCTTCGGATTGCCAGGCGCGGGTGGAGGCGATGTTGATGATCGCGCCCGCAGCACTGTCCGTCAGCGCCGGCAGCGCGTGCTTGCTGCACAGGAAGGCGCCATGCAGCGACGACAGCCGGCGTTGCCATTCGTGCCAGTCCATGTCCTGCAGCCGCGTGCCGTGCGGCCCGGCGATGCCGGCATTGTTGACCAGCCCGTCGATGTGTCCGAAACGCTGCAGCGCCTCGGCGATGAAGTCGCGCACGCTGGCTTCGTCGGTGATGTCCAAACGCTGGAACGCGGCATCCTCACCGCGCTGCCATTCGTCCAGGCAGGCCTGGCCGGCCTCCCTGTCCAGGTCGCCGATCAGCACGCGACCGCCGGCACCGAGCACGGCCTGGGCAATACCGCGACCGATGCCGTTGGCGCCGCCGGTGACCAGCACCACCTTGCCCGACAGTGGCGCGGCCGGCCATGCGGCAATCGGCGGCACCGTGCTCACGTCAGGTCTTCGCCGCGCAGGCGACGATGCCAGCCGTCCACGCCGATGCGGTCCAGGGTCTGGATGTTGCGCTCGACAATCACGTCCGGGTCCGGATACACATCCACCGCACGCGCCACGCTGTCTTCGCGCAGCAGGTGCAGGGTGGGGAAGGGCGCGCGGTTGGTGTAGTTGCTGGCGTCGTCGGCGGCCACGCCCTCGAACTGGTAATCCGGATGGAAGCTGGCCACCTGCAGGATCCCCTGCAGGTCCAGTGCCTCGATCGCCGCATCGGCGTTGTCGAGGAAGTCGTTGTAGTCGAGGAAATCGGTCAGCACCTGCGGGTGCACGATCAGCGTCGTGTCGATCTGCTCGGCCGGCGTGTCGCGCAGCAGCACCAGCTCCTCGGCCAGCTGTTCAACCAGCGCTTCTGTCGTGGTCGCATCGCTGAGCACGATGCGGACCTGGTCCTTCACGTATACCGCCTTGGCGAACGGGCACAGGTTCAGGCCGATGACGATGCGCTCCAGCCACAGGCGGGTCGCGGCGATCGGGTCATCGATGGGCAGGTCGGAATCGGTCATGGCGGGCACGTCGGCTGGCGGGGCCGACATTGTAGGCGCGTCGCTGGCAACGCGCCGTCGTACCTGCGGCTGGCAGCGCCGGGGGATTCCCGGCAGGTGGCTCAGTCGCGGAAATTGTTGAACTGCAGCGGCAGCTCGAACTTGCCGGCCTTGAGCACGGCGATGGCGTCCTGCAGGTCATCGCGCTTCTTGCCCTGCACGCGCAGCTTGTCGCCGTTGATCTGGCTTTCCACCTTCAGCTTGGCGTCCTTCAGGGCCGCCGCGATCTTCTTGGCGATCTTCTGCTCGATGCCCTGCTTGACGGTGATCTTCTGCCGGGCCTGGGCCAGGTTGGTCTCGATGTCGCCGAACTCCAGGCTGAGCACGTCGATGCCGCGCGCGGCCAGGCGAGCACGCAGGATGTCGTTCATCTGCTTGAGCTGGAATTCGGTCGGCGCGAACTGATTGATGACATCGCCGTCGCGCTCGAACTTTGCGTCCACGCCCTTGAAGTCGAAGCGGGTGGCCAGTTCGCGGTTGGCCTGGTCGATGGCGTTGGTCAGCTCGTGGGTGTCGACTTCGGACACGACGTCGAAGGAAGGCATGGGCGGTGCTCCGCAGGTTTCAGTGGCGATCATTCTATCGTGCCGGCCCGCGTGCCCGCTTTCTGTGGAGCCCAGCCCATGCTCGGCGGCCGCCCTACAATCCGGTGCGGTCGGCGATAATGGGCCATGAACGTGCAACGCTCCCCTTCGCGTGCGGTGGCCTGGATGGTCGCTGCGGTCGCCTGTTTCTCGCTGATGGACGCTGGCATGAAGCAGCTGTCGGCCAGCTATCCCACCCTGGAAGTGACTTTCCTGCGTGGTGCGGCCTCGTTGCCGTTCGTGCTGGTGTGGGTGCTGGTCAGTGCCGGCCCACGTTCGCTGGTGCCGCGGCGCTGGGGCCTGCACCTGCTGCGCGGCGCGTTGGGCATGGCGATGATCGGCTGCTTCGTGTTCGCCCTGCGCGACCTGCCGCTGTCCACCGCCTACACCATCTACTTCGTTGCCCCGCTGCTGATCGCCGCGCTGTCGGTGCCGTTGCTGGGCGAGCGGGTCGGGCCGCGGCGCTGGGTCGCCATCGGCATTGGCCTGGTGGGCGTGCTGGTGGTGCTGCGGCCGGGCGTGGATGGCTTCATTTCGGTGCCCGGCCTGATGGTGCTGGCGGCGGCAACGGCCTATGCCGTGGCGGCGATCACGGTCAGCCTGCTGACCCGCACCGATACCTCGCAGTCGATGGTGGTCTGGTTCCTGGTGATCATGGCCATCGGCGCCGGCCTGCTCGCCATTCCCGGCTGGGTACCGCTGCAGCTGGCACACGCGCCTTTGATTGCTGGCATGGGCCTGGCCGGGGCGCTGGGCCAGATTGCCCTGACCAAGGCCTTCCAGCTGGGCGAGGCCTCGATGATCGCGCCGCTGGAGTACAGCGGCCTGGTCTGGGTGATCGGCTGGGATCTTGCCTTCTGGGGCCAGCTGCCGGACGGCTATACGTGGGTGGGCGCGGCGATCATCGTCGCCTCGGGGCTGTACCTGCTGCATCGCGAGCGGGTAAACCGGCAGGAACCGCCGAAGCCGCTGGATCATCCCTGAGCCGGTTGGGCCAGGGGCTCTGGCCCCAGCCAACACGTCGGCGCGGGCGGCTTAGAACCAAAAGGAATAACATTCTGGGCCATGGCGCGGGCGCGCGACCGCCTGCGCTGGTAGGCTGCACGCCCCCTTCCGTCACCCAGCCGGTGAGCCACGCCCGTGATCGAGTTCCAGCGCCTGCACAAATCCTATGCCGTTGCCGGCCGCGAAGTCAGCGCGCTGCAACCGTTGGACCTGACCATCGAGGCCGGTGAGGTGTTCGGCATCATCGGTCATTCCGGCGCCGGCAAGTCGACACTGATCCGCATGATCAACCGCCTGGAAGAACCCAGTGGTGGCCGGCTGCTGATCGGCGGTGAGGATGTCACCGCGCTGGACGCGGACGGC
Source organism: Stenotrophomonas sp. I18B00994 (assembly GCF_014145825.1). Taxonomy (NCBI): domain Bacteria; kingdom Pseudomonadati; phylum Pseudomonadota; class Gammaproteobacteria; order Lysobacterales; family Lysobacteraceae; genus Stenotrophomonas; species Stenotrophomonas sp. I18B00994. Next base: position 44,035 of record NZ_JACIUW010000027.1, read on the forward strand.
CTGCGCGCGCTGCGCCGGCGCATTGGCATGATCTTCCAGCACTTCAACCTGCTGTCCTCGCGCACGGTGGCCGGCAATGTCGCCTTCCCGCTGGAACTGGCCGGCACGCCGAAGACGGAGATCGAGGCGCGCGTGGCCGAGCTGCTGCAGACCGTGGGCCTCGAAGCGCATGCGCAGAAGTATCCGGCGCAGCTGTCCGGTGGCCAGAAACAGCGCGTCGGCATCGCCCGCGCGCTGGCGACCCGTCCGCAGATCCTGCTGTGCGACGAGGCCACCAGTGCGCTCGATCCGCAGACCACCGCTTCGGTGCTGTCGCTGCTGTCGAAGATCAATCGCGAGCTGGGCCTGACCATCGTGCTGATCACCCATGAGATGGACGTGATCCGCCGTGTCTGCGACCGCGTTGCGGTGCTCGATGCCGGCCAGATGGTCGAAACCGGTCCGGTCACCCGGGTGTTCCTGCACCCGCAGCACCCGACCACGCGCCGTTTCGTCAGCGAATCGGAGCATGTGGACGAGGGCACGCTGCACCGCGATTTCGATGCCGTCGGTGGCCGTATCGTGCGCCTGACCTTCCTCGGTGGCGACACCTATGAACCCCTGCTCGGCCGCGTCGCGCGCGAGACCGGGGTCGACTACAACATCCTGTCCGGTCGCATCGACCGGATCAAGGACACCCCGTATGGCCAGCTGGTGGTCGCCCTGGTGGGCGGCGACCAGTCCGCCGCGCAGGCCGCATTCGTGGCCGCCGGCGTGCATGTTGAGGAGCTGCGTCGATGATCATCGCTACTGCCGGCGGATTCTTCCGCCACCTGGACGCGGGCAAGTGGGCCGACATCGGCCAGGCCACCATCGACACCCTGCTGATGCTGCTCGGTTCGCTGCCGCTGACCCTGGCCATCGGCCTGCCCCTGGGCGTGCTGCTGTACCTGTTCGGTGCACCGCAGATGAAGCGCCGGCCATTTGCGTACGGCGTGCTGGCGCTGGTGGTGAACCTGCTACGTTCAGTGCCCTTCATCATCCTGATGATCGTGCTGATCCCGGTCACCCTGTTCCTGATGGGGACGTCGCTGGGTGTACGCGGTGCGATCGTGCCGCTGGTCATCGGTGCCGCGCCGTTCTACGCGCGCCTGGTCGAGACCGCACTGCGCGAAGTGGACCGTGGCGTGATCGAAGCGACCCAGGCGATGGGAGCCACCACCTGGCAGCTGGTCACCCGCGTGCTGCTGCCGGAAGCGCGCCCGGGCCTGATCGCTGGCGCAACGGTCACCACCGTCGCGCTGATCGGCTTCACCGCGATGGGCGGTGCGATCGGCTCCGGTGGCCTTGGCGACCTGGCCTTCCGCGACGGCTACCAGCGCTCGCACACCGACGTGGCGCTGGTCACCGTGGTCCTGCTGCTGATCCTGGTGCAGCTGCTGCAGATGCTCGGCGACCGCCTGGTCGCGCATTACAGCCGCAGATAACAGAATGCCGGGCGGCGCCCGGCATCTTGTTCGGGTAGTGCCGGCCGCTGGCCGGCAATCCCACGTGCGGTCAACGCACGTTCGGTACTTCGTAACCCAGCTTCCCGACCTGCTCCGGGTGCTGCGGCACGCGCTTGAGCTTGTCGGTGTTCACCCCGTACTCGTCACGCAGGCGCTCGGCCAGCTCCTTGTACAGGGCTTTGTCCATGTCCGGCGTACGCGAGAAGATCCAGGCCATCTCGCGGCCCGGGTAACCGATCAGTGCCCACGAGTAATCCGGTGCCACTTCCAGCACCCGCGAATGGGTAGGCACGACGCGGTAGAACCAGGTGCGCCAGCCGTGGTTGCCGCTGTCCGGGTCGACGCTGGCGCGGGCACGCACTTCCTGCAGCGGTTCGCCGAAGCCATCACGGTAGCGGTAGGTGATGCCGACCTTGTGCTCGTCGCGCAGTTCGTAGTCGTTGACGCTGGCCACATGGCCACGTTCGATGAAGTTCGGCACGCGGCCGATCACGTACCAGGTGCCCATGAAGCGCTTCAGGTCGATCGGCGCATCCGGGTCGGTCGGCGCATCCGGGTCGGTCGCGCGCGGGGTGCTGGCGCGGGGCGATGGCGGCTCACTGGCGGCCACGGCGGGGCCCGCCAGGGACAGGGCCAACAGCATGGCGCAGAGCGGGCGGATCGAAGTCATGCGGGAGCGGGCTCAGAAGGGCTTTGCCTGAGCATGGTCGACTGAGCGTGCGCGATCCGTCAATGGTGTCGCAACCTGTGAGAAGGGCCTTGCCCAAGCTGTGTTGCATTGTCCACCGGAGAAGCCCCATGAACGCACGTTCCGTCCGCCGCCCTGCAACTGAACGCGTCATCATTGAACGCGCCGATCCGCGCCTGCTGCGCAGCGTGCGGCAGGTGGCCCTGGCCGGCCTGGCGCTGGTACTGGTCTGGCCAGCCGCGCGCGGCAGCAACGCCTGGCTGGGCTGGCTGCCGATGTGGCTGGTGGGCATGCCGCTGGTGGCCTGGTGGGCGCTGCTGCGCTTCCCTGTGCCGCGCCTGTCGTGGCTGCGGCTGGCCCGTCGCACCGGTGGACAGGCACATCGTCGCACCGCCGGGACGCCCCGCCGTCGCCGCGCTACGGCCACGGCCTGACCTTCGACACGGGGGCGGCTGCAGCGATCCATGCTAGCGTTCCACGGCTTATGACTGCCTGGAGCTGCAATGTCTCGACTCGCTTCCGCCTGCCTGCTGGCTGGCATGATGACCGCTGCCTCGGTGGGGACCGCCGTGGCTGCTGAAGACACCGATCGCTACGCCTGGCTGGAGGACGTCACCGGCGACAAGCCGCTGTCCTGGGTCAAGGAACAGAACGCCAAGTCCGAGGCGCGCCTGGCGCAGACCCTGGCCTTCAAGCAGATGGAGACCAGCATCCGCGAGGTGCTCGACTCCGATGCCAAGATTCCCGCCGTGCAGAAGATCGGTGACTACTATTACAACTTCTGGAAGGACCAGCAGCACGAGCGTGGCCTGTGGCGCCGCACCACGCTGGCCGAGTACCGCAAGGCCTCGCCGCAGTGGGAGACCGTGCTTGACCTCGATGCCCTGAACAAGGCGGAGGGCGAGAACTGGGTCTGGCACGGCGCCGACTGCCTGCGCCCGGATTACAGCCGCTGCCTGATCGCGCTGTCGCGCGGTGGTGCCGACGCCGACGTGACCCGCGAGTTCGACCTGGCCAACAAGACCTGGATCAAGGACGGCTTCTTCCGTCCGGAGTCGAAGGGCGGCCTGAACTGGATCGATCGCGACACCGTATTCGTCTACACCGACTTCGGTGCCGGCTCGATGACCACCTCCGGCTACCCGCGCGTGGCCAAGCTGTGGAAGCGTGGTACGCCGATGGCCTCCGCCAGCGTGGTGTATGAAGGCAAGCCGGAAGACATGTACATCGCGGCGATGCACGATGACACCCCGGGCTTCGAGCGCAACCTGGTCAGCCGCACGCTGGCGTTCTACAACAACGAGATCTACCTGCGTGGCGACGATGGCACGCTGACCAAGATCGATGCGCCGAACTCGGCTGAGAAGGGCCTGCACAAGCAGTGGCTGACCCTGGAGCTGCGTGATCCGTGGACCGTGGGTGGCAAGACCTATGCGTCCGGTTCGCTGCTGGCGACCAGGCTGGATGACTTCCTGGCCGGCAAGCGTGAGTTCGACGTGCTGTTCACCCCGACCGCGACCACCTCGCTGGCCAGCGCCACCTGGACCAAGAGCCACCTGGTGCTGAACGTGCTGGACGACGTCAAGAACCGCCTGTCGGTGCTGACCCCGGGCGCCAATGGCTGGCAGACCAGTCGCTTCGTCGGCGCGCCGGCCTTCGGCACGCTGGGCGTGGCTGCTGTCGACAGCAACGACAGCGACGCGGTGTGGCTGACCGCCACCGACTACCTGACCCCGACCACCCTGGCGCTGGCCGAGATCGGGCAGGCCCCGGAAACGCTGAAGACCATGCCGGCCTTCTTCGATGCCAAGGGCAAGGTGATCGAGCAGCACTTCGCCACCAGCAAGGACGGCACCCGCGTGCCGTACTTCGTGGTGCACGACAAGGCGATGAAGCTGGACGGTTCCAACCCGACCCTGCTGTACGGTTACGGTGGTTTCGAGATCTCGCTGACCCCGGGCTACTCCGGTGGCATGGGCCGCGCCTGGCTGGAAAAGGGCGGCGTGTACGTGGTTGCCAACATCCGTGGCGGCGGCGAATACGGCCCGCGCTGGCACCAGGCGGCGCTGAAGCAGAACCGCCACAAGGCCTATGAAGACATGGCCGCGGTGGCACGCGATCTGGTCAAGCGCAAGATCACCAGCGCCAGTCACCTGGGCGTGCAGGGCGGCAGCAACGGTGGCCTGCTGACCGGCAACATGCTGACCCAGTACCCGGAACTGTTCGGTGCGGTGGTGGTGCAGGTGCCGCTGCTGGACATGAAGCGCTACAGCCATCTGCTGGCCGGCGCCTCGTGGATGGCCGAATACGGCAACCCGGATACCAGCGACTGGGCGTTCATCAAGACCTTCTCGCCGTACCACCTGTTCGACGCGAAGAAGAAGTACCCGCCGGTGCTGTTCACCACCTCCACCCGCGATGACCGCGTGCACCCGGGCCACGCCCGCAAGATGGCGGCGAAGATGATCGACGCCGGCAAGGACGTGACCTACTACGAGAACATCGAAGGTGGCCACGGCGGTGCAGCCAACAACGCGCAGGCCGCACACATGTCGGCGCTGGCCTACAGCTTCCTGTGGGAGCGGTTGGGCGGTAAGTAAGCAGATAGGCAGAACGGAAAACGCCGCCCCCCGGGGCGGCGTTTTTCTTTATCCGGTAGTGCCGGCCGCTGGCCGGCAACCGCATCATTCACGCATTCCCGGGTTGCCGGCCAGCGGCCGGCA
>NZ_JACIUW010000028.1:0-44506 GCF_014145825.1 Stenotrophomonas sp. I18B00994
ATCTGGTTGAGGGGGCGTGAGCCGCATGGATGCGGCGACCGAGCTTACATGGACGTACTTGCAGCGTCCCCCTCAACCGGACCCACCCCGCCCACCCCCAGGAACCCAGCTTTTGACGTTGCTCTGGCTCTGGCCGTTGCTCAGGCCTCTGCGGGTGCAGGGTGCAACCCTGCAAAAGAAACACCACCCTACGCCAGCGTCGGTTGTGCATTCGGCCCCCGCGCACTACGATCCTGCGGTTCGCGCGCGCAGGCGCGCACCCGTATTCCTGCTGAGCGCCCCGTGCGCCGCATCTGCCAACCCGAGGTATCCATGGTCATCAAACCGCGCGTCCGCGGCTTCATCTGCGTCACCACCCACCCGACCGGCTGCGAGGCCGCGGTCAAGCAGCAGATCGACTACATCCGCGCGCGTCCGCCGATCCAGAACGGCCCCAAGCGCGTGCTGGTGATCGGCGCCTCCACCGGCTACGGCCTGGCTGCGCGCATCACCGCTGCCTTCGGCAGCGGCGCCGCGACCCTGGGCATCTTCTTCGAGCGCCCGGGTACCGAATCCAAGCCGGGCACCGCGGGCTGGTACAACTCGGCTGCGTTCCACAAGTACGCCGACGAAGCCGGCCTGTACGCCAAGAGCATCAACGGCGATGCCTTCTCCGATGAAGTGAAGGCGAAGACCATCGAAATGATCAAGGCCGATCTCGGCCAGGTCGATCAGGTCGTCTACAGCCTGGCGGCGCCGCGTCGCAAGCACCCCAAGACCGGTGAAGTCATCAGCTCCACGCTGAAGCCGATCGGCGAGCCGATCACCCTGCGCGGCCTGGATACCGACAAGGAAGTAATCACGGAAACCACCCTGCAGCCGGCTACCCCGGAAGAGATCGCTGGCACCGTCGCGGTGATGGGTGGCGAAGACTGGCAGATGTGGATCGACGCGCTGGCCGACGCCGGCGTGCTGGCCAACGGCTGCACCACCACGGCCTTCACCTACGTGGGCGAAGAGATCACCCAGGCGATTTACTGGAACGGCTCGATCGGCGCCGCCAAGAAGGACCTGGACACCAAGGTGCTGGGCCTGCGCGAGAAGCTGGCGAAAATCGGCGGCGACGCTCGCGTGTCGGTGCTGAAGGCCGTGGTCACCCAGGCCAGCTCGGCCATTCCGACCATGCCGCTCTACCTGTCGCTGCTGTTCAAGGTGATGAAGGAAAAGGGCACCCACGAAGGCTGCATCGAGCAGCTGGACGTGCTGTACGACATCCTCTACGGCGGCAAGGCCGACGGCGTGGCGATCGATCGCCTGCGCCACGATCTGGTCGATGGCGATGGCCATACCGTCGCGCTGGTCGACGAGGAAGGCCGCCTGCGTGCCGACTACAAGGAAATGGCGGCAGACGTGCAGGGCAAGGTGGTCGCGCTGTGGCCGCAGGTCACCAATGAGAACCTGTACGAGATCAGCGACCTGGCCGGCTACAAGGCCGACTTCCTGCGCCTGTTCGGTTTTGGCGTGGAGGGTGTCGACTACGAGGCCGACGTCAATCCGGACGTGAAGATCGATAATCTGGTCGACATGACCTGACCAATGAAAAGGCCGGCGAAAGCCGGCCTTCTCTTTTGGTGGGGCCGGCCGCTGGCCGGCAACCCTGGGGACCAAGGACGCCGGCCAGCGGCCGGCACTACCGCGGTCACCCGAACTCGAACCCCATCTCCGGCAGCGCCGGGCCGACGAAGTCGCCCTGCACGTAATCCACGCCGGCACTGAACAGCAGGGTCATCGAATTGGCGTCGCTGACGAACTCGGCGATGGTGCGGATGCCGGCCTCCTGCGCGCGTGCGGTGATCTGGCTGATGCGGTCGATGTTCTCGCGGGTGGCCGCCAGATCGCTGGTGAAACCGCGGTCCAGCTTGAGGAACTGCGGCTGGAAGTGGGCGAGCAGCTGGAACGAGTCCAATCCCGAACCGAACTGCTCCAGCCCGATGCGGCAGCCCAGTGGCGCCACTTCGGCAAGGAACTGCTGCGCACTGCGCAGGTGGGTGAACACCTTCGCTTCCGGCGCATGCAGCCACAGCCGTTCGCCGGGCACGCCCTGCGCCTGCAGCTCGCGCCGCAGGGTGGCGATCATCTCTGGGTCGTCGAACGATTCCGGCGTCACCTTCACCAGTACCTGGGTGGCGTGGCCCTGGCGTGCGCGCTGACCCAGTACGGCGATGGCCTGCGAAACCACCCAGCGGTTGATCTCCGCCAGCAGGCCGTACTCCTCGGCGATGCCCAGGAACGCGGTCGGACTCAGCAGTTCGCCGTTGTGCTCCAGGCGCAGGTAGGCCTCGTACAGCTCCAGCGGCTCGCCCTGCAGGTTCAGCACCGGCTGGTAGTGCAGCTGGAAGCCGTCGCCGGCCAGTGCTTCACGGATACGGGTGACCCAGCGCAGCACGCGTTCTTCCTCGACGCGGTCGGCCGCAGCCGGGTCGAAGATGCGGCAGGTATTGCCCAGTTCGGCGGCGGCATGCGTGCACTCGCTGGCGCGTGCGAGCACCTGGCCGATGCTGGCGATCTTCTCGCCCACCTGCACGCCACCGATGCTGACCGTCACCGTAGCCGAGCGCGCGCCGATGCTGAACACATGCGCTGCATACGCTTCGCGGATGCGCTCGGCCAGTGCCACGGTCTGCGCGTAGGGCCCGGCCTGCAGCACGGCGAAATTGTGTTCGCCGAAGCGGGCCAGCTGCGCGTCCTCGCCAACGACCTCGGCCAGCAGGCCGGCAAGGGCGCCGATCAGCGCGTCGGCCGAGGCCAGGCCGATGTCCGGCAGCAGGCGCGCGTAGTGGTCCGGCTCGATCAGCAGCAGGCCGAACTGGCCTTCGCTGCGCCCGGCCTGTGCCACTGCGCTTTCCAGCTGCAGCATGAAGGTCGGGCGGTTGAGCAGGCCCGTGACCTGATCGCGCTGGCGCAGGTCCTCGACCTCGCGGGCCAGCTCCGGATCGAACTCCATGCGGCGGCGAAGCACCACCTGCAGGCAGGATTCGCCTTCGTAGGTGGCGGCGGTGAATTCCATGGTTGCCGCGAACGTACTGCCATCCTCGTGGCGGGCATCGAGCTGGTACTGCGGCGGCGGCGCCTCGCCACGGCTCAGGCCCTTCAGCAGCTGCTTGAAGCCTTCCACATGCTGCGCGGCGACCATGTCCAGCAGCGAGATGCCTTCGATGTCGTCGAACTGCTCGTAGCCGAACATTTCCAGGTAGGCATCGTTGGCACGGATGTGCATCCCTTCGTGCACGTAGGCGATGGGATCGCGCGAAGAGGCGATCAGCGCATCGCAGCGGCGCTCGGTCTCGCGCATCTGCGCTTCGATGCGGCGCAGGCCGCGACGGGCCTGCAGGTCCACCCATTGGTCGCGGACCACGGCCAACAGATGCTCGGAGCGCTGGCGCAGGGCGAGGGCACGGATGCCGTGGCTGCTGGCCTGCACCAGCTCGTCCTCGTCGATGCGATCGGCCAGCAGCACCAGCGGAATGTCCTTGCCGCTGGCGGCGATGTGCTGGGCCACCAACGGCAGCGGGATGCCCTGCGAGGGGGACGCCAGCACCAGGTCGATGGCCTGGCTGGACAGCACCTGGGACAGCTCGGCCGCATCCTGTGGACGCCAAGGGCGCACCGCGATGCCGCTGTTGCGCAGCGTGCTGACAATGGCTTCGGCATTCTCGCCGCTGTCATCGACGATCAGCAGGCGGATGGTGATGTCGTTCGCGTTCTGCATGCACTGCTCCCCAATCTGCGAATCTAGATACACGATGCGCGGCGAACCGTCCATGCGCGCGCCCCTTGCACGCATCGAACGGCGATCTGGTTCACACCACGCCACCGGCCGCGTGGCCGCTGGCCCAAGCCCACTGGAAGTTGTAGCCGCCCAGCCAGCCGGTCACATCCAGCACCTCGCCGACGAAATGCAGGCCGGGTACGCGCTTGGATTCCATCGTCGAGGACGACACCTCAGCTGTATCCACGCCGCCCAGGGTGACTTCGGCGGTGCGATAGCCCTCGGTGCCGCTGGCCACCAGCGGGAACGCGCCCAGCAGCTGCGCGGCCTGGCGCAGCACCGGCTCGTCCAGCTGGCGCACGGGCCGGTCGGGCAGCCAGTGCTCGCACAGGCGCTGCGCCAGCCGCTTCGGCAGTACCTCGGCCAGCACCGTGCGCAGCTCGGCGGCCGGGCGCTCGCGCTTCATCTGGCGCAGCCACTCGCCGGCATCCTGGCCGGGCAGCAGGTCCAGCTCCAGCGCATCGCCGGGTTGCCAGAACGAGGAGATCTGCAGGATCGCCGGGCCGCTCACGCCGCGATGGGTCAGCAGCATGAAGTTCTGGAAGCTCTTGCCGTTGCAGCGCGCCTCGATCGGCAGGGCGACACCACTCAGGTCGGCCAGCCGTTCCTGGTGCTTGCCGCTGAGTGTCAGCGGCACCAGCCCGGCGCGGGTCGGCAGCACCTGATGGCCGAACTGGCGGGCAATCTCGTAGCCAAAGCCGGTGGCGCCCATGCTCGGAATCGACAGGCCGCCGGTGGCAACCACCAGCGAGGCGCAGTGGAAGAGGCCCTGCGTGGTGTGCACGCGGAACCCGTCGCTGCCGTGCTCGATGCGCTGCACGCTGCATTCGGTGCGGATCTGGGCACCGGCCGCCTGGCATTCGTCCACCAGCATCTTCACGATCTGCTTGGACGAGATGTCGCAGAACAGCTGGCCCAGCTCCTTTTCGTGATAGGCGATGCCGTGCTTGCTGACCAGCTCGATGAAGTGCCAGGGCGTGTAGCGCGCCAGCGCCGATTTGCAGAAGTGCGGGTTGGCCGACAGGAAGTTGGCCGGGGTGGTGCCGGTGTTGGTGAAGTTGCAGCGGCCACCGCCGGACATCAGGATCTTCTTGCCGACCTTGTTGGCATGGTCGATCACCTGCACCTGGCGGCCGCGCTGGCCAGCCGTGATCGCGGTCATCAGCCCGGCCGCGCCGGCGCCGATGACCACCACGTCGCAACGGATCGTGCTCATGCCTTGGCGCGCTTGCGCCAGTTCGGGACCACGTCGAGCTGCATCTGATCGTTGAGCAGCTGCACTTCACCGTCCTGGATCAGCACGCTCCAGCGCATCGCGCGCTGGATCTGCTGGCCCCACAGTTCGACGAAGGCACCATCGAGGTCAACCACCGACAGGTTGTCGAAGCGCGCCAGGCCCTTGCCCTGCTTGCCCCACCAGATCTCCGAGGCGTTGCCGCCGTAATTCACCACCTGCACCTGCCGGCTGCGGTTGCTGGCCTTGCGGATGCGGGATTCGTCGGGATGGCCCAGGTCGATCCATTGCAGGATGTCGCCGGTGTAGTCGTGTTCCCACAGGTCCGGCTCATCGTCGGTACTCAGGCCGCGGCCGAATTCCAGGCGGTCGCCGGCGTTCAGCGCGAAGGCGAGCAGGCGCACCATCAATCGTTCGTCGGTCTCGGACGGGTGCTGGGCCAGGGTCAGGTTGTGGGTCGCGTAGTAGCCGCGATCCATGTCGCTGATCTGCAGTTCGGCCTTGCGGATGGTGGCGGTAAGAGCCATGGGGGATCCGTGGACTAAAGACGTCAATGATAGAGGTTTGCTCCAAGGGTGTCCGTTGCCGGGCTGTCTGCGCAGTGTCAACGGTGGCACTCTTGGCGCTCTTTCCCGTGGCCGGAATGGACGCCATGACCCTGCCCAGCCACCTGCAGCTGCCACCCGGCCACTGGCCCAGCCTGCTCGATGGCCTGTGCGCGCGTTTCCCGCGCATCGGTCGCGCGCAATGGCAGGACCGCTTCGCCCGAGGCCGTGTGCAGGATGCGCAGGGCAGGGCACTGGCGCCGGACATGCCCTGGCAGGTGGGGCTGGAAATCCAGTACTTCCGCGAGGTTGCCGACGAGCCGGAGATTCCCTTCGCCGAGACCATCCTGCATCTGGATGCGCACCTGCTGGTGGCCGACAAGCCGCACTTCCTGCCGGTAACGCCGGCCGGTGGGTATGTGCGCGAAACCCTGCTGTCGCGCCTGGTCGCACGCACCGGCAACACCGAACTGGCGCCGTTGCACCGCCTGGACCGGCTGACCGCCGGCCTGGTGCTGTTCTCGACCCAGGCAGCCACGCGCGATGCCTATCAGCGGCTGTTCCGCGAGCGGCGCATCGAGAAGACCTATGAGGCGTTGGCACCGGCGCTGCCCGGGCTGGCGTTTCCGTTGCTGCGGGACAGTCGTCTGGTGCCGGGGGAGCCGTTCTTCCGCATGGCCGAAGTGCCGGGCGAGCCCAATGCGCGCAGCCTGATCGAGCCGATCGAGGCCGAAGGGCCGGTCTGGCGCTACCGGCTGAAGCCGGAAACCGGTCGCAAGCATCAGCTGCGCGTGCATATGGCGATGTTGGGCGCCCCCATCGAGGGCGATGACCTGTATCCGCAGCTGAGGCCGCGCCGGGATGACACGTTCGAGTCGCCCCTGCAGCTGCTGGCGCAGGGGCTGGCCTTCGATGACCCATTGAGCGGGGAGCCACGGCGGTTCAGCAGCCAGCGCCGCCTGTGCCGAATGGAGCAGGGCGGCTAGCGCGGGTCAGCGGGCCGGGCGCCGCGCCAGCCAGCGGTCCAGCTCGGCGGCGAACAGCTGCCGGTCGCGCTGGCCCAGCGGCGGCGGGCCGCCGGTCTGGACCCCGGCGCCGCGCAGTTCTTCCATGAAATTGCGCATCGACAGCCGCTCGGACATGTTGTTCGGCGTGTACAGCTGGCCGCGCGGGTTCAGCGCCACGGCCTTCTTCTCCAGCACCAGCGCGGCCAGCGGGATGTCCTGGGTGACGACCAGGTCTCCGGCAGCGACCCGTTCGACGATGGCGCTGTCGGCCACGTCCAGGCCCTGGGGCACCTGGATCGAACGCAGCCAGCGTGAGGGCGGGGTGCGGATCCACTGGTTGGCAACCAGGGTCAGTTCGATGCCAACGCGTTCAGCGGCACGGAACAGGATGTCGCGAATGACGGTGGGGCAGGCGTCCGCGTCCACCCAGATGCGGGGGAGGGCGGGTTCAGCTTGGGTTTCAGCTTCAGTCATTTACCCAGTGTAGGGTAGGAAAATCCTGAATGGGGACTCGGGGTTAGCCTCGATCGGCTGCCAGCCCTTGTCACGTCTAGCGGGCGGGGCCAGCCGATGAACGTCCGGGCTATCGCTTTTTGCAGAAAACACGCGTATCGTTCGTCCCACTGTGTTTGCTAGGGTCACCGTGAATCGTGGCCTGGTGCAGTTGATCTCACGATCCGCTCATCGATCCGCTTTACCAACGCCTGCAACTCAGTCTCGGCCCCGATACCCGGTGGCTGCGATTTTTTCAACATGTGTTTCAGGAGTTAGTCAAATGTCTGATCGTCAGACCGGCACCGTCAAGTGGTTCAACGACGCCAAGGGCTTCGGCTTCATCACCCCGGAAAGCGGCCCGGACCTGTTTGTGCACTTCCGTGCCATCCAGGGCACCGGCTTCAAGACCCTGCAGGAAGGCCAGAAGGTTACCTTCATCGCCGTCCAGGGCCAGAAGGGTATGCAGGCTGACCAGGTGCAGGCGGTCTAATCCGTCTGCTACCGTTTGGTAGCCAGAACGCCGGAAGCGAGAGCTTCCGGCGTTTTTTATTGCCTGCTGCTTTGTAGAGTCGAGATTGCTCGACTGTCTCTGGAAAGCAGTCGAGCACGCTCGACTCTACAAGGGGCATGCAGCTGGCGCGGTACGATGCAGGCCTCCCCAAGGATCATCCCCATGCGCATCGTCCACCACCTGGAAAACTCCCGTTCCCTGCGTGTGCTGTGGATGCTGGAGGAGCTGGGGCTGGACTACGAACTGCGCCGTTATCCCCGCGATCCGAAGACGCTGCTGGCACCGCCCGAACTGCGTAACGTGCATCCGCTGGGCAAGTCGCCGGTGCTGCAGGATGGCGAGCTGGTACTGGCCGAGTCCGGCGCGATCCTCGACTACCTCGCAGACCGCTACGACACCCAACGCCAGCTGTCGCCGTCACCTATGCCGGCCGATGGCGCCGAGCGCATCGCCTACCGCTACTGGCTGCACTACGCCGAAGGTTCGGCGATGCCGCCGCTGCTGCTGACCCTGGTGATGGGCCGCATCCGCAACGCGCCGATGCCGTTCTTTGCCCGCCCGATCGCGCGCAGCATCGCCGACAAGGCCGAGCGTGGCTTCATCGGCCCGCAGCGACGACTGCACCTGGACTGGATGGAGCGCCGCCTGTCCGAAAGCCCGTGGTTCGCGGGTGAGCGGTTCAGCGCAGCCGACATCCAGATGAGCTTCCCGATCCAGGCTGCGGCCGCACGGGGTGGTGGCCTCGACGACAAGCCGGCGCTGCGTGGCTTTCTCAAGCGTATCAGCGAGCGGCCGGCCTATCAGCGCGCCGAAGCCCACGGCGGTCATCTGCAGGCGCTCAGCGGCAATTGAGGCGGGCGGCGGTCGCCCCCATCTCCAATCCCATGGATACCGACAGCCCCCGTTTCGACAACCGACTGCTGCATGCCCTGCCGGGCGACCCCGAATCCGGCCCGCGCCGCCGCGAAGTGCTGGGCGCGGCCTGGTCGCCGGTGATGCCGACTCCAGTGGCGGCGCCCACGCTGCTGGCCTGGGCGCCGGACGTCGCCGCGATGCTTGGCTTCGATACCGCTGAAGTCGAAAGCGAAGGCTTCGCGCAGGTGTTCGGCGGCAATGCGCTGTACGCCGGCATGCAGCCGTGGGCGGCCAATTACGGTGGCCATCAGTTCGGCCACTGGGCGGGCCAGCTCGGCGACGGCCGCGCGATCTCGCTGGGCGAACTGGTCGCACCGGATGGCCGTCATTGGGAACTGCAGCTGAAGGGTGCCGGTCCCACGCCGTATTCGCGGGGTGCTGATGGCCGCGCAGTGCTGCGCTCATCCATCCGTGAATTCCTGTGCAGCGAAGCGATGCATCACCTGAGCGTACCGACCACGCGCGCGCTGTCGCTGGTCGGCACCGGCGAAGACGTGGTACGCGACATGTTCTACGACGGCCACCCGCGTGCCGAGCCCGGCGCCATCGTGTGCCGGGTATCGCCCTCGTTCCTGCGCTTTGGTTCATTCGAACTGCCAGCGTCACGCGGCGAAACTGCCTTGTTGCGGCAGCTGGTCGACGCGTGCATCGCCCGCGACTTTCCGGAGCTCGAAGGGCAGGGTGAGGCGCTGTACGGCGACTGGTTCGCGCAGATCGCGGTGCGCACTGCCGAGATGATCGCGCACTGGATGCGCGTCGGTTTCGTGCATGGCGTGATGAACACCGACAACCTGTCCGTGCTCGGCCTCACGCTCGACTACGGTCCTTATGGCTGGGTCGAGGACTTCGACCCGGACTGGACACCGAACACCACCGATGCCCAGGGGCGTCGCTACCGCTTCGGTACACAGCCGCAGGTGGCGTACTGGAACCTGAGCCGATTGGCACAGGCGTTGTCACCGTTGTTCGCCGATGTCGAACCGTCGCAGGCAGGATTGGCCGCGTACCAGTCCACCTTCGTCGCCTGCACCCGTCGCGATGCCGCAGCGAAACTCGGCCTGGCTGCGGCGGATGATGAAGACCTGCAGTTCTACCTGCGCTGGCAGCAGTTGATGCAGGACGGCGCAATGGACATGACCCTGGCCTGGCGCGCGCTGATGCGCGTTGATCCAGCGTCGCCCGATGTGGGTGTGCTGGACGCGGTGTACTACGACGAGGCACGCCAGCAGTCGGTGCAGGCACCGTTGCAGCAGTGGCTGCAGGATTACGCGGCGCGGCTGCGCGTGGATCCGCTGTCGGCCAGCGAGCGCACGGCGAAGATGGCCGCGGCCAATCCGCTGTACGTGCTGCGCAACTGGCTGGCGCAGGAGGCCATCGATCGCGCCGAACAGGGCGACCTCGGCGGTGTTCATGCGTTACAGGATGTGCTGCGCGATCCGTATACCGAGCGCGCCGGCCTGGAGCACTATGCCGGCAAGCGGCCGGCGTGGGCCGACAACCGCGCCGGCTGCTCGATGTTGTCCTGCAGTTCCTGAGGGTGGGTTTCGGCAGGGCTGCGCCCTGCACCCGCAGAGGCCAGGTCAACAGCCAGAGCAAAAGCTGGATTCCGTGGTTTGGCGGGGCGGTGTCGGAGTGCGGGGACGCCGCAAGTACGTCCGTGTAGGCTTGGCAGCCGCTTGCTCGTGTGCGCTTTCCTGCGCACACGGCAAGACCGGGGTTGGGCGTCCTGCCCAACCCGCCCGAGGCATGCCTCGGGCCCATGCGGCTGACACCCCGCACTCCGACACCGCCCCGCCTCCGACAGATTCCCGTTGCTGTGGGTAGGTGTCGACCTTGGTCGACACGGTCGATCCACGCCATGCGTGGATGCTTTTTGTTCAATTCTCGAAATATTCGATTTCGATGAAGATTCATCCACGCATGGCGTGGATCTACGACAGGTCGCAGGAAACTGTCGAAGGCGGGGTGGGTCCGGTTGCGGGGGCGTGAGCCGCATGGATGCGGCGACCGAGCTTACATGGACGTACTTGCAGCGGCCCCCGCCACCGGACCCACCCCGCCATCCCACAGGAAACCCGCTTCTGCCGTTGCCGTTGCCGTTGCTTGAAGCCTCTGCAGGTGCCGGGCGCAGCCCGGCCGAACACCCCCAACAGGCAGCCGGCGCCCGGAACAGGTACCCTATGCCGCCATCAGATAGCCAATGTGACATGACCGACGCCCTCGTCGCTCCGCAGTGGGCCTCCCGACTGCGCGACATCGCCGACTTCCCCAAGCCCGGCATCCTCTTCAAGGACATCATGCCGCTGCTCGCCCATAGCGAGGACTTCCGCGGTGCCATCACCGCGATGGCCGACCGTTGGCGCGACCAGAAGCTGGACGCGGTGATCGGTATCGAATCGCGTGGCTTCATCCTCGGCGCCGCGATGGCGCTGGAACTGGGCGTGGGCTTCGTGCCGGTGCGCAAGCCGGGCAAGCTGCCGGGCCAGGTGCTGCGCGAGGAATACACGCTGGAATACCGCAGTGACTGCATCGAAGTGCACGCCGATGCGCTGCCGGCCGGGGCCCGCGTGGCGATCATCGACGACGTGCTGGCCACCGGCGGCACGCTGGTCGCTGCGCTGTCGCTGGTGCGCCGCCTGGGCGTGAACGTGGTCGGTGCCGGTGTACTGGTCGAACTGGACGGCCTGGGTGGTCGCGC
The DNA here is from genome assembly GCF_014145825.1 of Stenotrophomonas sp. I18B00994. Taxonomy (NCBI): domain Bacteria; kingdom Pseudomonadati; phylum Pseudomonadota; class Gammaproteobacteria; order Lysobacterales; family Lysobacteraceae; genus Stenotrophomonas; species Stenotrophomonas sp. I18B00994. The sequence continues at coordinate 11,214 of NZ_JACIUW010000028.1, forward strand.
CCGCTGGGAATCGGATCTGCCGCTGCACACCGAACTGGTGTTCTGATCGAAGGGCAGGTGCCAACCAAGGTTGGCATCTACCAGAGCGAATGGCCGGGAACCGGTAGTTGCCAACCGTGGTTGGCAGCGCCTTTCGCGACTGACGCCGCGGAATGGGCCAACCAAGGTTGGCCACTACCAGGTCAGATCGTTGCCAACCGTGGTTGGCAACGCTGCTTCAATCACATCATCCGCACGCGGAAACGACGGCCCTTGATCTTGCCGGCTTCCAGCTTGGCCACGGCCTTGGTGGCCTGCTCACGCGCGATCGCCACGTAGGAGCGGGTCGGGAAGATCGCGATCTTGCCGATGAACTTGCTCGACAGGCCGGCATCACCGGTCAGTGCACCGAGAATGTCGCCTGGGCGCAGCTTGTCGGTCTTGCCACCGTCGATCCGCAGCGTGCGCATCGCGGCCTGCGGCAGTTCGGCCGGGCGCGAGGTTGCCAGCGGCGTCTTCTGCCAGTCCAGCGGCTGCCCCATCTGCGCTTCGATGGCTTCGGCACGGGTCTTCTCGCGACCGGCCACCAGGCTGATCGCCAGGCCGCTGGCACCGGCACGGCCGGTGCGGCCCACGCGGTGCTGGTAGCTCTCCACGTCGGTCGGCAGCTCGTAGTTGATCACCGCCGCCAGCTCTTCCACGTCCAGGCCGCGTGCGGCCACGTCGCTGGCCACCAGCACGTTGCAGCTGCGGTTGGCCAGCAGCAACAACACTTCCTCGCGGTCGCGCTGTTCCATGTCGCCATGCAGAGCCAGTGCGGAGAAGCCGAACTGCTGCAGCGAGTTGGCAACTTCGTCCACGTCCTTGCGGGTGTTGCAGAACACCACCGCCGATTCCGGGGTGTACTTCAGCAGCAGGCCGGCCAGCGCCTTCTGGCGGTGCGCCGGTTCCACCTCGCAGAACAGGTGGCGGATCGCCGGTGCCTGGTCGGCGCCTTCCACCGTTACTTCCACCGCGTCGCGCAGCAGGTCACGCGCCATGGCGCGGATGCTGTCGGGGAAGGTGGCCGAGAACAGCAGGCTCTGGCGGTCCTTGTGGGTGCGGCCGGCGATCTCGCGGATCGGCTCCTCGAAGCCCATGTCGAGCATGCGGTCGGCCTCGTCCAGCACCAGCGTGCGCACCGCGCCAAGATTCAGCGCGCGCTTGCGTGCCAGCTCCTGCACGCGGCCGGGCGTGCCGACCACCACGTGCGGGTCATGGCCTTCCAGCGAGGCCAGCTGCGGGCCCAGCGGCACGCCGCCGACCAGCAGCAACAGCTTCAGGTTCGGGATGCCGGTGGCCAGCTTGCGGATCTGCTTGCCGACCTGGTCGGCCAGTTCGCGGGTCGGGCACAGCACCAGCGCCTGCACGCGGATCAGGCTGGGGTCGATGGACTGCAGCAGGCCCAGGCCGAAGGCGGCGGTCTTGCCGCTGCCGGTGGGTGCCTGTGCGATTACATCGCGGCCATCCAGGATGGCCGGCAGGCTCTGCGCCTGCACGGGGGTGAGGGTGGTATAGCCGAGGGCATCCAGGCCGGGCTGCAGGGCCGGGCTCAGCGGCAGGGTCGAGAAGTCAGTCATGGCGCATTGTACCTGCCTGCACGGCCGGTCCCGCCTAATGGGGTGGGGACGGATCCCTTTCCGCAGGAAAGGGCTCTGACCCCGTCGGAGTCGTCATCCACGCACGGCGTGAATCTACTGGCAGGTGCCGACCCTGGTCGGCACGCTCCTGATCAGCCCAGCACCGCCAGCGCACCCTGGTGGATTGCCAGGCCGCCGAACAGCAGCCAGGCGAACAGGATCAGCGCCAGCAGCAGCGGCTTCAGGCCTGCCTGGCGCAGCGCCGAGACGTGGGTGGTCAGGCCCAGCGCCGCCATCGCCATCGCCAACAGCACCGTGTCCAGCTGCACCAGCCCGGCCTGCAGGCCGGCCGGCAGCAGATGCAGCGAGTTGAAACCGGCCACGGCCACGAAACCGAACGCGAACCACGGCACCACGATGCGCGCCTTGCTGCCATCGGCGCTGGCCTTGCCGCCACGGGCCAGCCACAGTGACAGCGCGATCAGGAACGGCGCCAGCAGCATCACTCGCACCATCTTGGTGATCACCGCCGTGTCAGCTGCCGCTTCGTTGACCGCACGGCCGGCCGCCACCACCTGTGCCACTTCGTGCACCGTCGCACCGGTGAACAGGCCGTACTGCCGCGCGTCCATTGCCAGCCAGCCGTGCGACTGCACCAGTGCATATAGCGCCGGGTACAGGAACATCGCCAGCGTGCCGAACACCACCACCGTCGAGACCGCGACGGTGACATGCGCAGCGCGGCCACGCACCACCGGCTCGGCGGCCATCACCGCTGCCGCACCGCAGATCGCACTGCCAGCGCCGATCAGCATGGCTGCCTCGCGCTCCATCTTGAACACGCGCACGCCCAGCCAGCAGGCCAGGCCGAAGGTGCTGGCAACCACCAGCACGTCCATCAGCACGCCAGTGACGCCGACATGGCCGATGTCCTGGAAGGTCAGGCGCAACCCGTACAGCACGATGCCGGCGCGCAGCAGCCAGTGCTTGGAAAAGCCGACACCGGCCGCGCTGCCCGGTGCCAGCCGCGGGTAGAAGGTGTTGCCGACCACGATGCCGGCGACGATCGCCACGGTCAGCGCGCTCAAGCCATGTGCCTGCAGCCACGGAAGCTCGGCCAGATACAGCGACGCCGCCGCGATCAGGCCCACCAGCAGCAGGCCGGGCAGTCGCGGCTGCCAGCGCTGGCGCAGGGCGGGCAGAGACCAGGGGGAGAGAGCGGGGGCATTCATGGCAGGGGCAGGGCTGGAGTGATGGGGCAAGCGTGCGCGTCTGTCGCTGACCTGTAAAACGAATAATATGGGTGAAACCTACCCATCAAGAAGGTAAGTGCCATGCGCCTGACCTTGCGCCAGCTGCAGGTTTTCGTCGCCATCGCCGACCATGGCAGCACCACCGCTGCCGGCCAGGCCATTGCGCTCTCGCAGTCGGCCAGCAGCGCCGCGCTGCAGGAGCTGGAGGCGCACTTCGGCACCCCGCTGTTCGACCGCATCGGCCGCCGCCTGGCGCTGAACGGGCATGGCCGCGCACTGCTGGAGCCGGCGCGCACCTTGCTGGTCAACGCCGCCGACCTGGAGCGTCAGCTGGCCGCCGGCGGCGACCCATCGCAGGGGGCACCGCTGCGGCTGGTGCTGGCCGCCAGTACCACCATCGGCAATTACCTGCTGCCGCCACGCATCGCCGAACTGCTGCGGCAGGCGCCGCAGGCCGAGGTCGACCTGCGCATCGACAACAGTGCCGGCGTGGTCGCTGCCGTGCAGCGCCTGGACGTGGACGCCGGTTTGATCGAAGGCCCGTGCCACGAACGCGGCCTGCAGGTGACTGCCTGGCAGCAGGACCCGCTGGTGATCGTGGCTGCCGCCGATGCCCCCGCCCGCTGGACGCTGGATGAACTTCGCGGCGCACGCTGGCTGCTGCGCGAGCCCGGCTCCGGCACCCGCGAAGCTGTCGAACAGGCGCTGCTGCCGCACCTGCGTGGCTTCGCCCAGACCCTGCAGCTGGGCAATACCGAAGCAATCAAGCAGGCCGCCATCGCCGGCCTCGGCCTGGCCTGTCTTTCGCGTCACGCGCTGGAAGAGCCATTGGCCCTGGGCCGCCTGCGCGTGCTCGAGACGCCGCTGCCTCCGTTGCGGCGCACCCTGTGGCTGGTACGGCATCCCGGCAAGCAGTGGCTGCCGGGGTTGCAGGCGTTGCTGGGGGACGTGGAGTAGCAGGGATCGGTCTTGCACTGCGCGAATTCCACGAAGGGGTCAGAGCCCGTTGCGCAGCAACGGGATCCGACCCCGACAGATCGACAGGCCTTGCAGCGCTCATCCACGCGTGGCCTGGATCTGCCGTGTCGACCAAGGTCGACACCCAACAGAGCAGAATGCCGCCCCGGCATCCCTCAGGAAACCGGCTTTTGACGTTGCCGTTGAAGTTGCCGGCCAGCGGCCGGCACTACCGCGGGTGCCGGGTGCAACCCGGCCGACGCCCCAACCCGTACAATATCCGGATGCCTCTGATTACTCTGCAGAACGTCGACTTCAGCGTCGGCGGCCCGTTGTTGCTGGAAAAGGCCGAACTGTCGATCGAGCCGGGCGAACGCATCGCCCTGATCGGCCGCAACGGCGCCGGCAAATCCACCCTGCTCAAGCTGCTGTCCGGCGACCACAAGCCCGATGACGGCGAAGTCCGCGTGCAGCAGGGCGTGCGCGTCACCCGCCTGGAGCAGGAAGTGCCGCACGGCGCGGCCGGCTCGGTGTTCGACGTCGTCGCCGACGGCCTTGGCGAGCTGGGCCAGTGGCTGGCCGAATTCCACCACCTCAGCCATGCCGAAGTCTTCGATGGCGAAGCCCTCGGCAACGTGCAGGCCAAGATCGATGCCGCCAACGGCTGGGGCCTGGACCAGCGCGTCAGCGAAACCCTGACCAAGCTCGACCTGGATGGCGAGGCCGAGTTCGGCCGCCTGTCCGGCGGCATGAAGCGCCGCGTGCTGCTCGCCCGCGCGCTGGTGTCCAGCCCGGACGTGCTGCTGCTGGACGAACCGACCAACCACCTGGACATCGAAGCCATCGACTGGCTCGAAGCGTTCCTGAAGGGCTGGAGCGGCAGCGTGGTGTTCGTCACCCATGACCGTCGCTTCCTGCGTGCCCTGGCCACCCGCATCGTCGAGATCGACCGCGGCCAGGTCACCAGCTGGCCAGGCGACTGGGCCAACTACGAGCGCCGCCGCGAGGAACGCCTCAATGCGCAGGCGCAGGAAAACGCCCGCTTCGACAAGCTGCTGGCGCAGGAAGAAGTCTGGATCCGGCAGGGCATCAAGGCCCGTCGCACCCGCGACGAAGGCCGCGTGCGCCGCCTGAAGGCGATGCGCGTGGAGCGTTCGCAGCGTCGCGACCTCAGCGGCAACGTCAAGATGGAAGCCGCACAGGGCGTCAGTTCCGGCAAGAAGGTCATCGATGTCAAGGACATTTCGTTCGCCTTCGGCGAGCGCACCATGGTCCGCGATTTCACCACCACCATCATGCGCGGCGACCGCATCGGTCTGATCGGTCCCAACGGCAGCGGCAAGACCACGCTGCTCAAGCTGCTGCTGGGCGAACTGCAGCCGGCCAAGGGCGAAGTCAACGCCGGCACCAACCTGCAGATCGCGTATTTCGACCAGTACCGCGCGGTGCTGCGCGAAGACTGGAGCGCGATCGAGAACGTCGCCGAAGGCCGCGATTTCCTCGAGTTCAACGGCAAGCGCAAGCATGTGCATGCCTATCTGCAGGACTTCATGTTCACCCCGGAACGCGCGCGTGCGCCGATTACCCGCCTGTCCGGTGGCGAGCGCAACCGCCTGCTGCTGGCCAAGCTGTTCGCGCAGCCGTCCAACCTGCTGGTGATGGACGAACCGACCAACGACCTGGACGTGGAAACCCTGGAGCTGCTGGAAGAGCTGCTGGGCGAATACACCGGCACCCTGCTGCTGGTCAGCCACGACCGTGACTTCATCGACAACGTGGTCACCTCCACGCTGGTGATGGAAGGCGATGGCGTGATCGGTGAGTACGTCGGCGGCTACAGCGACTGGCAGCGCTATGCGGCCAGCGTGGCGACGCCTGCCGCGGCTCCGGCAGCCAAACCGGCCGCCGCCGCACCGGCTGCAGCTGCGGCACCTGCCGCACCCAAGCGCAAGCTGGCCTACAAGGAAGCGCGCGAACTGGAGCAGCTGCCGAAGACCATCGAGAAGCTGGAAGGCGATGTCGAAGGCCTGACCTCGGCGATGAACGACCCGTCGTTCTACACCCGCAGCAGCGCCGAAGTGACCGCGCACACCCAGCAGCTGGCCAAGGTGCAGGCCGAGCTGGATGCCGCTTACGCGCGCTGGGAAGAGCTGGAAGGCTGAGTATCGGTCGGCGCCAGCAGTGCGCCGGTTGATCGAGTCGAGAATCAGTAGATCCACGCCATGCGTGGATGGTGGCATCAGTGCGGACCAAGGTCCGCACCCACCGAAGCCGGTTACACCTCCGTACGGACCAACGGTCCGCACCCACCAATCAACGATCCGCACCCACCGGGGCCTGCGGTCATTTGACCCCGTGCAGATCCCGCAGCTGGCTCGGCCGGCTGCCGAAATACGCCGCCAGATCGGCGATGTCCTGATCACTCAGGTCCTTCGCCTGTGGCGTCATCAACATGTGCTGGCGGTCACCGGCGCGGTAGGCCTGCAGCGCATGCGCCAGGTAGTCACCGTACTGCCCACCCAGCTTCGGATAGGTCGGATCGATCGGCGCATTGCCATCGGCCCCGTGGCAGTCGATGCAGCTCTGGTTGGTGGCCTTGCCCTTCACCTTGGCGCGGGCTTCACCGGCGGCCTCGCGACCTGCAGGCAGGCCAGCCGAAGAAGAAGAGCCGTGTTCGCCACTGGCATGGCCCGGGTCGGCGGCGGATGTCTCGCTGTTTTCCACCTGCGACTGTGAACAGGCCGCCAGCAGCAGGGCAACGGACAGGGCGATGGCGTGACGCAGCGGATGCGCGGCTTTCGACATGGGCGGGCCTTACTTGACGGTGGACAGGTAAACAGAGAGATCGGCGATCTCCTGTTCGCTGAAACTCATCGACTGCGCCTGCATCGTCGGATGCCGGCGCTTGCCCTGGCGGTACTCGGTCAGGGCCTGGGCCAGGTACTGCTGGGTCTGGCCGCCGATCTTCGGCACCCGGTAGCTGGGGTAGGCGTTCTTGTAGCCGGTGATGCCGTGGCACCCCTGGCAGGTGTAGGCCAGCACGCGGCCATTGTCGAAGTTGCCGGTGGGCGCGGCAGGCGCCGGCGCGGCGGCAGGAGCCGGGGCCGGAGCGGGTGTGGCAGGAGCAGGAGCGGGCTGTGCGGCGGCCCCAAGGGGCAGGAGGACGGCCAGAGCGAGACAAGCGGCGAGCGGCTGCGGGCGCATGGTGTCGTTTCCGGGGATTCGGGTCTGGTCGTTCCGGCGTGGGGTACGGAACGCCCCGAGTATAGCCTCAGGTTTCATCTAGCTGAAATGGGGTCGGGCCGACCAGCGGCGTGAAGACACCATGACCTTTGGGATATGGTGTTGCCGTGAAGTGGTGCATTACTTTGCTACCACACCTGTCCACGCATCCTCCAGGGACCTGACGATGTCGCACCCAACCTTCCCGTCCGGCCGTCGCAGCGGAATCTGCGCTGCCGCACTGCTGATCTCCACCTCCCTGTTGCTGGGCGGTTGCGCCGCAGGGCCCAATTCCGAAGCCAAGGCCGCCGAGACCAAGGAGGAGAAGAAGGTCGATGCGGTCCCGGTCGAAGTGGCCGTGGCCAGCCATCGCGCGGTCGCGGCCAGTTACACAGGCACCGCCGCGCTGGAACCACGCGCCGAGTCGCAGGTGGTGGCCAAGACCTCCGGTGTGGCGCTGGCGGTGCTGGTCGAGGAAGGCCAGCGGGTCACCGCCGGCCAGCCGCTGGTGCGCCTGGACCCGGACCGCGCACGCTTGGCCGTAGCCCAGAGCGAAGCGCAGATGCGCAAGCTGGAAAACAACTACCAGCGTGCACAGAAACTGGTTGGCCAGCAGATGGTCAGTGCTGCCGATGTCGACCAGCTGCGCTTTGATCTGGAAAACGTCCGTGCGCAGTACCGTCTGGCGACGCTGGAGCTGTCCTACACCACCGTCGTGGCGCCGATTTCCGGCGTGATCGCATCGCGCTCGATCAAGACCGGCAACTTCGTGCAGATCAACACGCCGATCTTCCGCATCGTCGACAACTCGCGCCTGGAAGCCACCCTCAACGTGCCCGAACGCGAGCTGGCCACGCTGCGTGCCGGCCAGCCGGTGACGTTGGCCGCCGATGCGCTGCCGGGCCAGAGCTTCACCGGCACCGTCGATCGCATCGCGCCGGTGGTGGATTCGGGCAGTGGCACGTTTCGCGTGGTCAGCGCCTTCGATGGCGCCGCGCACGCGCTGCAGCCCGGCATGTTCGGGCGCATCCGCATCGATTACGACCAGCGTGCCGATGCGCTCGTGGTGCCGCGCCTGGCGCTGCTCGACGACGGTGAGCCGGCGGTGTTCCGGGTGCGCGAAGGCAAGGTCGCACGCGTTCCGGTCAAGCTGGGTTACGCCGAGGGCCCGTGGGTGGAGATCCGTGATGGCCTGGCGGCCGGTGATCAGGTGGTCACCGCCGGCAAGGTCGCGCTGCGCGACGGTACCGCGGTGCAGGTGATCGCCGATCCGAAGGCAAAGGCGAAGACGGTCGCAGCGGCCGCCAAGCCGGCAGACAAGGCCGGGAGCAAGCAATGACCGCCCCGGGCCACGACCACGGTGCCTCGCCGGCGAGCGATGGCGCCGCCGCCGGCATGCGCGGCGGCCTGGTGGAATTCGCCACCCGCCGCCGCGTGACCATCGCCATGTGCACGGTCACCCTGCTGCTGTTCGGCCTGATCGCGCTGGGCAACCTCAAGGTCAACCTGTTGCCCGACCTGAGCTACCCGACGCTGACCGTGCGCACCGAGTACACCGGTTCGGCGCCGACCGAAATCGAAACCCTGATCACCCAGCCGGTCGAAGAGGCGGTCGGCGTGGTCAAGAACCTGCGCAAGCTGAAGTCGGTCTCGCGCACCGGCCAGAGCGACGTGGTGCTGGAGTTCGCCTGGGGCACCAACATGGACCAGGCCAGCCTGGAGGTGCGTGACAAGATGGAAGCGCTGAACCTGCCACTGGAGGCCAAGGCCCCGGTGCTGCTGCGCTTCAATCCGTCCACCGAGCCGATCATGCGCCTGGTGCTGTCGAACAAGGTGGCGCCGGCCAGCGATGCCGATGCGGTCCGCGAGCTGACCGGCCTGCGCCGCTATGCCGATGAAGACCTGAAGAAGAAGCTGGAGCCGGTTGCCGGCGTGGCAGCGGTCAAGGTCGGCGGTGGCCTGGAAGACGAGATCCAGGTCGACATCGACCAGCAGAAGCTGGCCCAGCTGAACCTGCCGATCGACACCGTCATCAAGCGCCTGAAGGACGAGAACATCAACATCTCCGGCGGTCGCCTGGAGGAGGGGTCGCAGCGCTTCCTGGTGCGCACCGTCAACCAGTTCGCCGACCTGGAGGAGATCCGCAACCTGCTGGTCACCACCCAGGGTTCGAATGGAAGTGCAGCCGACTCGGCATTGCAGCAGATGTTCAACATCGCCGCGTCGACCGGTTCGGCCGCGGCCATCGCAGCGGCCTCGGCGGCGCAGAGCGCATCGTCCGGTGGTGGCTCCAGCGTGGTCGCCAATGGCGTGCCGGTGCGCCTGAAGGACGTGGCCACCGTGCGCCAGGGTTACAAGGAACGCGAAGCGGTGATCCGCCTGGGCGGCAAGGAATCGGTTGAACTGGCCATCTACAAGGAAGGCGATGCCAACACCGTCTCCACCGCCGAAGCGCTGCGCAAGCGCCTGGAGCAGATCAAGGGCACGTTCCCGTCCGACGTCGAGATGACCACCATCGAGGACCAGTCGCGCTTCATCGAGCACGCCATCGCCGACGTCAAGAAGGATGCGGTGATCGGTGGCCTGCTGGCGATCCTGATCATCTTCCTGTTCCTGCGTGACGGCTGGAGCACGTTCGTGATCAGCCTGTCCTTGCCGGTCTCGATCATCGCCACGTTTTTCTTCATGGGCCAGCTCGGCCTCAGCTTGAACGTGATGTCGCTGGGCGGCCTGGCATTGGCCACCGGCCTGGTGGTGGACGACTCGATCGTGGTGCTGGAGAGCATTGCCAAGGCCCGCGAGCGTGGCCTGGGCGTCCTGCAGGCAGCGATCGTCGGTACCCGCGAAGTGAGCATGGCGGTGGTTGCCTCGACCCTGACCACCATCGCCGTGTTCCTGCCGCTGGTGTTCGTCGATGGCATCGCCGGCCAGCTGTTCCGCGACCAGGCATTGACCGTGGCGATCGCCATCGCGATCTCGCTGCTGGTATCGATGACGCTGATTCCGATGCTGAGCTCGCTGAAGGGCCGGCCGCCGCTGGCATTCCCGGAAGAGGCGCCGAACGAACCGTGGCAGCCGCAGAACCGCTGGCAGAAGCCGGTGGCGCTGGGCCGTCGTGGTGCCGTCGCAACCGCGCGCTGGAGCTTCTATGCGCTGGCCTGGCTGGTCGTACGTGCGTGGCGGGGCGTCGTGGCAGTGGTCGGCCCGGTGATGCGCAAGGCCAGCGACCTGGCAATGAAGCCCTACGCCGGTGCCGAGCGCGGCTATCTGCGCCTGTTGCCGAGCGCGCTGGCCCATCCGGGCAAGGTGCTCGGCGTGGCCACGATCATCTTCGTGGCGACCATGGCGCTGGTGCCGATGCTCGGTGCCGACCTGATCCCGCAGCTGGCGCAGGACCGTTTCGAGATGACGGTGAAGCTGCCGGCCGGCACACCGCTCAAGCAGACCGATGCGCTGGTGCGTGAGCTGCAGCTGGCCCACGGCAACGGCGAGGGCGTGGCCTCGCTGTACGGTGTCAGTGGCAGCGGCACCCGCCTGGATGCCAGCCCGACCGAGAGCGGCGAGAACATCGGCAAGCTGACCGTGGTGATGGAAGGCGGTGGCAATGCACGCACTGAAGCCGAGATCACCGAGCGCCTGCGTGACAGCATGGGCCAGCATCCGGGGGCACAGGTCGACTTCGCGCGGCCGGCGTTGTTCAGCTTCTCCACGCCGCTGGAAATCGAGCTGCGCGGGCAGGACATGGCGACGTTGGAAGTGGCTGGCCAGCGCCTGGCGGCGATGCTGCGTGGCAATGCGCACTACGCCGACGTGAAGTCCACGGTGGAAGAGGGCTTCCCGGAAATCCAGATCCGCTTCGACCAGGAACGTGCCGGTGCGCTGGGCCTGACCACCCGCCAGATCGCCGACGTGGTGGTGAAGAAGGTGCGCGGCGACGTGGCCACCCGCTACAGCTTCCGCGACCGCAAGATCGACGTGCTGGTGCGTGCCCAGGAAGGCGACCGCGCCAGCGTGGAGAGCATCCGCCGGTTGATCGTCAATCCGGGCAGCACCCGGCCGGTCACGCTGGATGCGGTGGCCGACGTGGTTGCCACCACCGGCCCCAGCGAGATCCATCGCGCCGACCAGACCCGCGTTGCGGTGGTCTCGGCCAACCTGCGCGACATCGACCTCGGCGCGGCCATGCGCGAAGTGCAGCAGATGGTGGCCGAACAGCCGCTGGGCGCGGGTGTCGGCCTGCACATCGGTGGCCAGGGCGAGGAACTGGCGCAGGCGGCGAAGTCGCTGATCTTCGCCTTCGGCCTGGCGATCTTCCTGGTCTACCTGGTGATGGCCTCGCAGTTCGAATCGCTGCTGCATCCGTTCGTGATCCTGTTCACCATCCCGCTGGCGCTGGTCGGCGCGATCCTGGCACTGATGCTGACCGGCAAGCCCATCTCGGTGGTGGTGTTCATCGGCCTGATCCTGCTGGTCGGCCTGGTCACCAAGAACGCGATCATCCTGATCGACAAGGTCAACCAGCTGCGCGAGGCCGGCGTGGCCAAGCACGAGGCCCTGGTGGAAGGTGCACGCTCGCGCCTGCGGCCGATCATCATGACCACGCTGTGCACGCTGTTCGGCTTCCTGCCGCTGGCGGTGGCGATGGGCGAGGGCGCCGAAGTACGCGCGCCGATGGCGATCACCGTGATCGGTGGCCTGCTGGTGTCGACCCTGCTGACCCTGCTGGTGATCCCGGTGGTCTACGACCTGATGGACCGCCGTGGTGACGCCTACTACCGCGAGCGTGGCCGCAAGCACGCCGGCGAGATCGAGTCGGGCGCGGCAGGCAGCGCGGCGGGTGCGGAGGAGCCGGCATGAGTGTTGCCGAGTTCTCCATCCGCCGCCCGGTCACCACCATCATGTGCTTCGTGTCACTGGTGGTGATCGGCCTGATCGCCTCGTTCCGGTTGCCGCTGGAAGCGTTGCCGGACATTTCCGCGCCCTTCCTGTTCGTGCAGATTCCGTACACCGGTTCAACCCCGGAGGAAGTGGAGCGGACCATCATCCGCCCGGTGGAGGAATCGCTGGCGACGATGACCGGCATCAAGCGCATGCGCTCGTCGGCCACCTCCGAGGCGGCGCTGATCTTCATCGAGTTCAGCGACTGGGACCGCGACATCGCCATCGCCGCCTCCGATGCACGCGAACGCATCGATGCAATCCGCAGCGATCTGCCCGACGACCTGCAGCGCTACAACGTGTTCAAGTGGTCCAGCAGCGACCAGCCGGTGCTGAAGGTGCGCCTGGCCAGCACCAGCGACCTGACCACCGCTTACGACATGCTCGACCGCGAGTTCAAGCGGCGCATCGAGCGTATCCCCGGCGTGGCCCGCGTCGACATTACCGGCGCGCCGCCGAACGAGGTGGAGATCGCCATTGATCCGAACCGGCTCAACGCGCATGGGCTGAGCATCAACGAGCTGAGTGACCGCCTGCGCACGCTGAACTTCTCGATCTCGGCCGGGCAGATCGACGACAACGGCCAGCGCGTGCGCGTGCAGCCGGTGGGCGAGATCACCGACCTGCAGGAAATGCGCGACCTGGTGATCAACGCCAAGGGCCTGCGCCTGGGCGACATCGCCGACGTGCGCCTGAAGCCGGCGCGGATGAACTACGGGCGCCGCCTGGACGGCAACCCGGCGGTCGGGCTGGATATCTTCAAGGAGCGCAGTGCCAACCTGGTGGAGGTGTCGCGCGCGGCGCTGGCCGAGGTTGAAGCGATCCGTGCCGAAGCGTCGATGCGCGACGTGCAGATCAAGGTGATCGACAACCAGGGCAAGGCGGTGACCTCCTCGCTGCTGGAACTGGCCGAGGCCGGTGCGGTCGGCCTGATCCTGTCGATCACGGTGCTGTTCTTCTTCCTGCGCCATTGGCCGTCCACGCTGATGGTGACCCTGGCCATTCCGATCTGCTTCACCATCACCCTGGGTTTCATGTACTTCGTCGGGGTGACGCTGAACATCCTGACCATGATGGGCCTGCTGTTGGCGGTGGGCATGCTGGTCGACAACGCCGTGGTGGTGGTGGAGAGCATCTACCAGGAGCGCGAGCGCATGCCGGGACAGCCGCGCCTGGCCTCGATCATCGGCACCCGCAACGTGGCCATCGCGCTCAGCGCTGGCACCTTGTGCCATTGCATCGTGTTCGTGCCGAACCTGTTTGGCGAGACCAACAACATCAGCATCTTCATGGCGCAGATCGCGATCACCATCTCGGTCTCGCTGCTGGCCTCGTGGCTGGTCGCGGTCAGCCTGATCCCGATGCTGTCCGCGCGCATGGCCACGCCCAAGCTGGTGCACTCGCAGACCGGCCTGATCGCGCGGCTGCAGCGCCGCTACGCCAGGCTGCTGGACTGGTCACTGCACCATCGCGGCTGGAGCCTGCTCGGCATCGTGCTGGTGGTGCTGGTCAGCCTGGTGCCGATGAAGCTGACCAAGGTCGACATGTTCGGTGGGGATGGCGGCAAGGACATCTTCATCGGCTACATGTGGAAGGGCGCCTACACCTATCGGCAGATGTCCGAGGAAGTGGCGCGCGTGGAGAACTGGATCGACGCCAACCGCGAGCGCCTGCACGTCAAGCAGGTGTACTCCTGGTACAGCGAGCAGGAAGGCAGCTCGACCGTGGTCACCCTGGACGAGAAGTACGCCAAGGACATCAAGGCGCTGCAGGAAGAGCTGCGCAAGGGCCTGCCGAAGTCGGCCCGCACCGACTACTTCGTTGGCAACCAGGGCGGTGATGGCGGCGGTGGCGGCAACCAGGGCGTGCAGGTGCAGCTGGTGGGCGACTCCAGTTCGATGCTGCAGGAGATCGGCCAGGAAGTGGTGCCGCTGCTGGCCCAGCGTGCCGAGCTGCGCGACGTGCGCATCGACAACGGCGAGAAGGGCGGCGAGCTGAAGGTGCGCGTCGACCGCGAGCGTGCCGCCGCATTCGGCTTCAATGCCGAGCAGGTCGCCAGCTTCGTCGGCCTGGCCCTGCGCGGTGCGCCGATGCGCGAGTTCCGCCGCGGCGACAATGAAGTGCCGGTATGGGTGCGCTTCGCTGGCGCCGAGCAGAGCAGCCCGGAAGACCTGGCCGGCTTCAGCGTGCGCACCGGCGACGGTCGCAGCGTGCCACTGCTGAGCCTGGTCACCGTTGACGTCGGTTCATCGGCGACCCAGATCGGTCGTACCAACCGCCAGACCACGCTCACCATCAAGGCCAACCTGGCCGAGAAGGTCACCGCGCCCGATGGCCGCAAGGCGATGGAATCGGTGCTCAAGCCGATGAACTTCCCGGCCGGCTATGGCTTCACCTTCGATGGCGGCGACTACGGCAACGACGACGAAGCGATGCAGCAGATGGTGTTCAACCTGCTGATCGCGCTGGTGATGATCTACGTGGTGATGGCGGCGGTGTTCGAGTCGCTGCTGTTCCCGGCGGCGATCATGAGCGGCGTGCTGTTCTCGATCTTCGGTGTGTTCTGGCTGTTCTGGATCACCGGCACCTCGTTCGGGATCATGTCCTTCATCGGCATCCTGGTGCTGATGGGCGTGGTGGTGAACAACGGCATCGTGATGATCGAGCACATCAACAACCTGCGGCGCGGCGGCATGGGACGCACGCAGGCGCTGGTGGAGGGCTCACGCGAGCGATTGCGCCCGATCATGATGACGATGGGCACGGCGATCCTGGCGATGGTGCCGATCTCGCTGACCAACACGCAGATGTTCGGCAACGGCCCGGAGTACGCGCCGATGGCGCGCGCGATTGCCGGCGGCCTGGCGTTCTCCACGGTGGTCAGCCTGCTGTTCCTGCCGACCATCTATGCGGTGCTGGATGACCTTCGCAGTGCCGTGACGCGGCTGGTCCGCCGCGCACGCGGCCTGGAGATGGTAGAGCCGGGCGCTGCCCGGCTCTAATACACGTCAACGTGTTGTGGTGTGGGGGAGGCCGGTCGTAGTGGGGCGGCCTCCCCCTTTTTTTGCCGGGCATGGCGTGGCAACCAAGGTTGGCACCTACCAGAGCGCAGTCGAGCTTGGCTCGACGCTACACGGAACAATCAACCCGCCACCTTGCCCCACACCTTGAACGTGGTCAGCCACAGGCCGAGCATGCTGCCGATGTTGGTCAGCATGAACGTCAGCACCACGCGCGTGACCCGATTGCGGTACCAGCCCTTCAGGCTCTGCGCGTCGTCGCGCAGCTTCAGGAAGTCTTCGTACGCCGGCTTGCGCAGGCGCGCTTCCACCAGCGCCGAGAATGCGCCGGTCGGGATGCTCAGGCGGAACGGCTTGAACGGGGCCACCGCGATCGCGGTGAGGATGCTCAGCGGGTGACCGCCTGCCAGCAGGCAGCCCAGGCCCGCCAGGCCGCCGGTATACATCGCCCAGGTCGCCAGCAGTTCGGTCCCCACGCCGAGGCCGCCGCGGTAGAAGCCCACGCCGATGCCGGTCGCCACGATGGCCAGGATGCCCAGCGTGAACCACGGAATGTTGCGCTTCTTCGGCACCGCCTCCAGCTCGGCGCGCAGCGGTGCCGGTGCCTCGGTGTCGGTTTCCAGGTAACGCGCCAGGCCTGCCAGGTGACCCGCACCGACAACCGCCAGCACTTCACGCTGCTGCGGGTTGTGTTCCTCGCGCAGGCGCGTGGCCATGTAGCGGTCGCGCTCGCCGATGATGGTCTCGTACAGTGCCGGGCTCTCGCTGGCGAACTCGCCGAAGCTCGATTCCAGCATGTCGCCCTGCTTGAGCTTCTCGATCTCATTCTCGCCCACCTCCTCGGACGAGAACAGACCGGCGCCGAGACCGGCAACCAGCTTCAGCTTGCCGAAGAAACCCAACCGCTGTGAGGCGCGGCGGAAGGTCAGGCCGACCTCGCGGTCGATCAGGTGCACCGGCAGGTCGCGTTCGCGCGCCAGTTCCACCGCGCGCTTCAGTTCCGCGCCCGGCTCGATGTCGAGCTGTTCGGCCAGGCGGCGCTGATAGGCGGACAGTGCCAGGTTGGCGGCGAACAGGGCGACGCGGCCCTTGCGGATCACCTCGACCAGGTCGAGCTTGGCCAGCGTGTCCGGGTCGCTCAGCGCCTGCAGGCGCTGCGGGTCCAGTTCAACGGCCACCGCGTCGAAGCGACCGCTGTCGATGGCTTTCTCCACCGCCTCGACGCTGGCGCGTGAGACATGGGCGGTGCCCAGCAGGGTGTAGCGCACGCCGTCGCGTTCAACAACGCGTACCGGCTGGCCGGCGAACAGGTCGTCGCCGGTCTCGGGAAGGGTTTCGGTCATGGGTTCATTCATTGGAAGGTGCAGTGTCGGCGCCATCGCCGAGCGCGCGCTGCATCTGCACGGTATCCAGCCAGCGGCCATGCTTGCGGCCGAGGCCACGGAACACGCCGACCAGCTCGAAGCCGAAGCGTTCGTGCAGCTTGATTGAAGCGGTATTGGTCGGTTCGCCGATCACCGCCACCATCTGCCGGTAGCCACGCGCCACGCAGGCGTCGATCAACGCCTGCAGCAGGCCGGTGCCGACGCCCTTGCCCTGGAACGCGGCATCGACGTAGACCGAGTTTTCCACGGTCCACTGGTAGGCAACGCGGGTGCGGTAGGTGTTGGCGTAGGCATAGCCGGCCACCTGGCCGTCAATCTCGGCGACCAGGTAGGGGAAGCCGCGGTCGATGATGTCGCGCATGCGGCGCAGCATCTCGGACGCGTCCGGGATGTCGTACTCGTAAGTGTTGACGAAGTCGGTCACTTCCACCGCGTAGATCGCGGTGATCGCGGCGATGTCGGCCGGACCGGCATCACGGATGAGGACGGCCATGCGCGGACTCCGGCTCAGTCGATGTAGCGCTTGAGCAGGTCGCCGTAGGCATCGATGCGGCGGTCGCGCAGGAACGGCCAGATGCGGCGCACATGCTCGCTGCGCTGCAGGTCGACATCGCACAGCAGAACCGTGGCATCGGTGCCGGCTTCGGCCAGGAACTCGCCCTGCGGGCCCAGCACGTGGCTGTTGCCCCAGAACTGGATGCCGGAGGCGCCCAGCGGCGAGGCCTCGTGGCCGACGCGGTTGCAGCTCAGCACCGGCAGGCCGTTGGCCACGGCGTGGCCGCGGTGGCTCAGCACCCAGGCGTCGCGCTGGCGGGTCTTCTCGTCCTGCACGTCGTCCGGGTCCCAGCCGATTGCGGTCGGGTAGAGCAGCAGTTCGGCACCGGCCAGCGCCATCAGGCGCGCCGCTTCCGGGTACCACTGGTCCCAGCACACCAGCACGCCAAGGCGACCCACCGAGGTATCGATCGGCTTGAAGCCGATGTCGCCCGGGGTGAAGTAGAACTTCTCGTAGAAGCCCGGGTCGTCCGGAATATGCATCTTGCGGTACTTGCCGAGCAGCGTGCCGTCCTTCTCGAACACCACGGCGGTGTTGTGGTACAGGCCGGCGGCGCGGCGCTCGAACAGCGAGCCGACCAGCACCACGCCATGCTGCTTCGCCAGCGCGCCCAGGCGCTCGGTGCTGGGGCCCGGAATCGGCTCGGCCAGGTCGAATTCGTCCACCGATTCGTGCTGGCAGAAGTACGGACCGTTATGCAGTTCCTGCAGCAGCACCAGCTTGGCACCCTGCGCAGCCGCCTCGGCCACGCGTGCTTCGATCACCGCCAGGTTGGCGGCGGCATCACCGTGGTTGCGCTCCTGGATCAGGGCGACGGTAAGGGGGCTGCGCGAGTTCATGCGGGGCGTTCCTGCGGGGGAAAACCAGCATGTTAGCGCGGATGGACGGCGACGGCGTGTCGCGCGCTGAATGGCTGCGATCGGTAGTGCCGGCCGCGGGCCGGCAATCCCGTGGATCCATCAGGCAGTGCGGGGTTGCCGGCCAGCGGCCGGCACTACCGTCATGCCTTCAACAGCCCTTCCGGCAGCTGCATGGTGATGCAGTGCAGGCTGCCGTTCTGCCAGATCAGCGAGCGGCAGGGCACCTGCACGATCTCGCGGCCCGGGTGCGCCTGGGCCAGCACATCGCGGGCCAGGTCGTCGGCCGGGTCGCCATAGGCAGGCATCAGCACCGCACCATTGACGATCAGGTAGTTGGCGTACGACGCAGCCAGGCGGCGGCCTTCGTCGATCACCGGCTGTGCCCACGGCAGCGGGAACAAGCGGTACGGCTGCCCATCCTTGGTGCGCAGTGCGGCCAGCTCGTTGCCCATCGCCTGCAGTTCGGCGAAGTGCGAGTCGCTCTCGTCGTCACAGGCCTGGTAGACGATGCTGTCGGCCGAGGCGAAGCGGGCGAGGGTGTCGATGTGCGCGTCGGTGTCGTCGCCTTCCAGGTAGCCGTGGTCCAGCCACAGCACGCGGTCCTGCTGCAGCCAGTCGGCCAGGTCGGCGCTCAGGCTGGCGCGGTCGCGGTCCGGATGGCGCTCGTGCAGGCACTTCCAGGTGGTCAGCAGGGTGCCTTCGCCATCGGTCTCGATGCCGCCGCCTTCCAGCGCGAACGGGATGCTGCGCACCGGCGCGTCGTTGAACACGCCGGCGTGGTCCAGCACGCCCACCAGCTGGTCATCCAGGGTGGCGTCGAACTTGCCGCCCCAGCCGGTGAAGCGGAAATCCAGCAGCTGGAAACCGCCGTCGGCACGGCGCAGGGTGATCGGGCCGGAGTCGCGCAGCCAGGTATCGTCGTAGGCGGCCGTGGTGAAGTGGACCTTGTCCATGTCGATGCGGTTGGAGCGCAGCCGCATTTCGGCATAGGTCTCCACATCGTCGTCGGCCACGCAGATCAGCACCGGCTGGAAGCGGGTGATGGCCGCGACCAGGGCGATGTAGGTCTCTTCCACCTGGCCCAGGCGGTCGGCCCAGTCGGTGTCGGCGGTGGGCCAGGCAATCAGGACGCCGCTCTGGGCTTCCCACTCGGCAGGAAAACGAAGGGTCTGGTTCATGGTCTCGCTACACAGGCCCGCCCACGGCGGGTAAAGGGATCAACGGATCGGCGGTTTCGGGCCGATTTCGTTCGGGTCCGCCTGGTTGGCCACCACGTCGATCACCTTCTGCTTCTCGAAGTAGACGGTGAACTGCGGGTACACCCAGCGGTTGATGGTCGGCCATTGCCGCTTCTGCCCGCCACGCGGCTGCAGCTGTTCGCTCGGCGCGCCGAACTGCGCCTGTACCTGCTGCATGCTCTGGCCGCGCACGGGCAGGGCACCGGCCGGCTTCTCGCGGGCGCGGTCGACAAGCAGGGTATCGGCCAGCGCCGGTGTGGCGGCGGCCAGGGTGGCCATCACGGCCAGGGCGGACAGGTAACGCTTCATCTCGATCTACTCCCCAGTGGTCAAGAAAGGCGATTACAGCAAAATCAGCAGGAAAAAGCCGCATAAACAAAAAACCGCCCGAAGGCGGTTTCTTGCATCGGGTCGGCCCCGCGTAGGGCCAGCCGCAGCCGTGAAGGCTGTTGGGCTTAGCGCTGACGCGCCTTGAAACGCGGGTTCGACTTGCAGATGACGAAGATCTTGCCGCGACGACGGACGACCTTGCAGTCGCGGTGACGGGCCTTCGCCGACTTCAGGGAGGACAGGACTTTCATGGCATACCTCGGCGTAAACAGTAGTTGTTCGGGTGGAGCGTGGCCGCGATATGCGAAAGACAATCGGCAGTTGACGCTCGTTCAAGCCCGCCATTCTACCGGGCTTTTCCTCGTGGTTTCAAGTGGTTGCACAAAAGATCCCGCTGGGGGTGTCTGGCAGGGGCTAGAATGACCCCTTCACACGCTCTGGGAACCCCATGAATCCACTCGCTCCCGTCCTGACCATCGACGGCCCTTCCGGGGCCGGCAAGGGTACCATCAGCCGCATCATCGCGCGCCGGATGGGCTGGCATTACCTGGATTCGGGGGCGCTGTACCGCGCGGTGGGCGTGGCCGCGAGCTGGGCCGACATCGACACCTCTGACGCCTCGGCGCTGGTGCGCTGCACCTTCGACACCCATGTTCAGTTTGTTGAACAGGGCGAGTCGATGCGGGTCATGGTCAACGGCACCGATGCCACCGACGAGCTGCGCCTGGAGACCACCGGCGCGCTGGCCTCGGCCATTGCCGCAATTCCTGAGGTCCGGGCCGCCCTGAAGGAGCGCCAGCGCGCATTCAGGGAGCTGCCCGGCCTGGTCGCCGATGGCCGCGACATGGGTACGGTGATCTTCAAGGACGCCCCCTACAAGGTCTTCCTGACCGCCAGTGCCGAGGAGCGCGCCGAGCGCCGGCATAAGCAGTTGAAAGACAAGGGGGTTTCTGTTAACTTTGATGACCTCCTGCGCGAGATCATGGCCCGCGACGCCCGTGATGCCCAGCGTACCGTGGCGCCCCTGAAGCCGGCAGACGATGCTGTCCTCATCGACACCACAGGCATCGGCATCGATGATGTCGTTGCCCGAGTGATGGATCTGCTTCCGGTTCCGGCTGCCTGATCCGTTCGCGCGGGAGCACTGCCAGCTGCATCGGTGGTGGTCGCGCAAAGCAGTGCTGTACCAGCTCCGTCGCGCAATGATGCGTGGCGGTTTTCCTACTACACACGACCTGCGTTTCCGGGGTCGACCAACAGGCGGGCGGTCGCCATTCCCCTGAAGGGGACGCCACCGACCCATGTGTCCAACAGAGTAAATCTAATGACCGAATCATTTGCCGAACTGTTTGAAGCCAGCCAGGCCAACCTGGCCAAGCTGAAGCCGGGCGCCATCGTCAGCGGTACCGTTGTTGAAGTCCGCGGCGACGTCGTGGTGATCAACGCTGGCCTGAAGTCCGAAGGCATCGTGCCGATCGAACAGTTCCGTAACGACGCTGGCGAAATCGACGTCGCCGAAGGCGACATCGTCAAGGTCGCCCTCGACTCGATCGAGAACGGCTTCGGCGAAACCGTCCTGTCGCGCGAGAAGGCCAAGCGCGCGATGGTGTGGGACGAGCTGGAAGAAGCGTTGGAAAAGAACGAAACCATCACCGGCCGCATCAGCGGCAAGGTCAAGGGTGGTTTCACCGTGGACATCAAGGATGTCCGCGCCTTCCTGCCGGGTTCCCTGGTCGATGTGCGCCCGGTGCGCGATCCGGCCTACCTGGAAGGCAAGGAACTCGAGTTCAAGCTCATCAAGCTGGACCGCAAGCGTAACAACGTCGTGGTCTCGCGCCGCGCTGTCGTCGAAAGCGAGCACTCGGAAGAGCGCGAGCAGCTGATGGACAAGCTGCAGGAAGGCGCGATCCTGAAGGGTGTCGTCAAGAACCTGACCGATTACGGCGCGTTCGTGGACCTGGGCGGCATCGACGGCCTGCTGCACATCACCGACATGGCGTGGAAGCGCGTGCGTCACCCGTCGGAAGTCGTGAACGTCGGCGACGAGCTGGACGTCCGCGTGCTGAAGTTCGACCGCGAGCGCAACCGCGTTTCGCTGGGCCTGAAGCAGCTGGGCGAGGATCCGTGGGACAACATCGGCCGTCGTTACCCGGCCAACAGCCGCGTCTTCGGCAAGGTCTCCAACGTCACCGATTACGGTGCGTTCGTTGAGATCGAGCCGGGCGTCGAAGGCCTGGTGCACGTCTCCGAGATGGATTGGACCAACAAGAACGTCAACCCGTCCAAGGTTGTGCAGGTTGGTGACGAAGTCGAAGTGATGGTGCTGGACGTCGATGAAGAGCGTCGCCGTATCTCGCTGGGCATGAAGCAGGTTGCCGCCAATCCGTGGGAAACCTTCGCTGCCACCCACAAGAAGGGTGACAAGGTGTCGGGCCAGATCAAGTCGATCACCGACTTCGGCATCTTCATCGGCCTGGACGGCGGCATCGACGGCCTGGTCCACCTGTCCGACATCAGCTGGAACACCACCGGCGAAGACGTCGTTCGCAACTTCAAGAAGGGCGATACCCTGGACGCCGTCGTCCTGGCTGTCGATCCGGAGCGCGAGCGCATCTCCCTGGGCGTGAAGCAGCTGGAGCAGGATCCGTTCGGGCAGTACATGGCTGCCAATCCGAAGGGCTCCAAGGTCGAAGGCGTGGTGAAGGAAGTCGACGCCAAGGGCGCGATCATCGAGCTGGCTGACGGCATCGAGGGTTACGTTTCGGCTCGCGACATCGCCAACGAGCGCGTTGACGACGCCACCCAGCACCTGAAGGTCGGCGACAAGATCGAAGCCAAGTTCGTGGGCATGGACCGCAAGGGCCGCACCCTGCAGCTGTCGATCAAGGCCAAGGACGACGCGGAAATGCGCGAAGTGCTGGAGGAATACCAGTCCTCTTCGGCTTCCAGCGGCACCACCCAGCTGGGCGCGCTGCTGCGTGCACAGCTGAACGGCAACAAGTCCGAGTAATCGGCCTTACGCTGTTTGTTGTTTCCTGGACGGCCCGGGCTTCTGCCCGGGCCGTTTCAGGCTGAGATGCCCCTGATGTGAGCCGGTAATGACCAAATCCGAACTGATCGAAATTCTTGCGCGCCGCCAGGCGCACCTGAAGGCCGATGATGTCGATCTGGCGGTGAAGTCGTTGCTGGAAATGATGGGCGGATCGCTGTCCGCCGGGGATCGCATCGAAATCCGTGGTTTTGGCAGCTTCTCGCTGCACTATCGTCCGCCGCGCCTGGGTCGCAACCCGAAGACCGGCGAATCGGTTGCCCTGCCGGGCAAGCACGTCCCCCATTTCAAGCCGGGCAAGGAACTGCGCGAGCGGGTCAGCAGTGTGCTGCCGCTGGACGCCGATCCGGCCTGAGCCTCCGTCGCGCCACCGCGTGCGAATCCAGCCGCGGGTCGGATAAGCTACGGACTCCTGCCACTGGAGCTGTCGCATGAAGGTCTTTCGTCTGCTGGTCCTGCTGGCGGTCCTGATCCTTGGGCTGATCATTGGTGCGGTCAACATGACCGCGATGTCGATCAACCTGCTGTTTACCCAGTTGAATACCTCTGTCGGCGTGGCGCTGATCGCGGCCCTGCTGATCGGTGTCATCGTCGGTGCCGGCCTGGTACTGGTGAGCGTGGTCATTCCGCTCTACGGTCAGCTGCGCCGTGCCAACAAGTCCGTGGCGGCAACGCCGGCCGCGGGTGTTTCCCCCCAATCTTTTGATGGACGCTGATCGAAGATGGATTTCGTCACCGAGTGGCTGTGGTTTTTCCTGTTCGTTCCGCTGGCCGCACTGGCCGGGTGGGTGATCGGCCGGCGTGGTGGCCAGCGCCACGGTGACAACCAGGTCAGCCGCCTGTCCAGCACCTACTTCCGTGGTCTGAACTACCTGCTCAACGAGCAGCCGGACAAGGCCATCGAACTGTTCCTGCACATCGCCGAGCTGGACAAGGAAACCTTCGAGACCCAGGTCGCGCTGGGCCACCTGTTCCGCCGCCGCGGTGAAGTCGACCGCGCCATCCGCCTGCACCAGGGGCTGGTCAACCGCCACGACCTGAGCGACGCGCAGCGCGTGCAGGCCCTGCTGGCGCTGGGCGAGGACTACATGAAGTCCGGCCTGCTGGACCGCGCAGAGACCGTGTTCACCGAGCTGGCACAGCTCGACCAGCGCGCCCCGCAGGCGCTCAAGCACCTGATCGGCATCTATCAGGCCGAGCGTGACTGGGAAAAGGCGATCGACAACGCCACCCGCTTCGAAGACGTCACCGGCGAGCCGATGGGCAAGCTGATCGGGCAGTTCGAATGCGAACTGGCTGAACGCTTCCGCGGTGCCGGCAAGCTGGAAGAGGCGAGGGCGGCGATCGCCCGCGCCTACCAGGCCGACGCCATGTCGGTGCGCGCCGGCATCATCGAAGGTCGCCTCGAGACGGATGCGGGCAACGCTGAAGCCGCGGTGCGTGCATTCGAACGTGCCGCGCGCAACGACCCCGAGTACCTGCCCGAGCTGCTGCCGGCGTTGATGGAAAACTATCGCAAGGTCGGCGACCTGGGCGGCGCACGTGCGTTCCTGTCGGAAATGACCGAGCACTACCGTGGCATCGCCCCGGTGCTGGCCCTGACCCGTCTGATGGAAGAGCAGGAGGGCGTGGCTCCGGCCCGAGCCTACCTTGGCCGCCAGCTCAAGGATCGTCCGTCGGTGCGTGGCGAATCGGCGCTGATCGACCTGACCCTGGCCGAGGGCGCCGATTCCACAGCGACCCTGCATGACCTCAAGCACATCACCGACCAGCTGCTGGTGCGCAATCCCGCTTATCGCTGCACCCGTTGCGGGTTCGGTGCACGTACCCACCATTGGCAGTGCCCGAGCTGCAAGGAATGGGGCACGGTCAAGCCACTGCTGAACTACGCGGTGCTCTGATCCATGCCGTGGCTCGTGATGGGCGCGCTGCTGGGGCTGGCCCTGCTGAGTGCGGGGTTGACCTGGGCGGCACGGGGTTATGCCCTGCGCCAGCAACTGCTGGACCAGCCCGGCGAGCGTCGCAGCCATAGCGTGGCAACGCCGCGCGGTGGTGGCATCGCCATCGTCATCAGCCTGCTGGTCACCGCCGGTGCAGCGATGTGGGTCTGGCCTGAATCGACACCGAGCCTGCTGGTGGCCAGCCTGGGCCTGGTGCTGGTGGCGGGCATCGGCTGGTGGGACGACCACCGGCCGTTGCCGGCCATGCGCCGCCTGCTGGTGCACTTCATTGCCGCCGCGCTGCTGGCCGCCCTGGTCAAGGTGCATGGTGGAAGCTGGTTGCTGGCCGGGCTGGTGCTGGTATTCACCGCCTCGTTGATCAACATCTGGAACTTCATGGATGGCATCAACGGTATTGCCGCCAGCCAGGCCATTGTTGTTGCGCTGGGCCTGGCGCCGGTGCTGCCCTGGCCGTATTCGCTGGCCGCGGTGGCGCTGGGCCTGGCCTGCCTGGGCTTCCTGCCGTTCAATTTCCCGCGGGCCCGGATCTTCATGGGTGATGTCGGAAGTGGCGCGCTGGGCTATGCAGTCGCCGTCGTCCTGGCCATCGCTGCGGTGCGTACCGATATCAACTGGATCCTGCTGCTGGTGCCGGCTTCGGCGTTCCTCGTGGACGCGTGCTTCACACTGGCGGCGCGCATCATCTCCGGACAACGCTGGATGGAACCCCATACCCAGCACGTCTACCAGCGGGCGGTGCAGGCAGGAGCCAGCCACGCCCAGGTGACAGGGATGTACTTTGCTTTGGGCCTGTTCAGTATTACAGTGCTTAATGTCTGCTCCAATTTGCAGCCGAGGTGGGAGGCTGTCCTGGCGGTCGCGTGGTTTCTCGCGCTGAGCGTCCTCTGGATCCTCCTGCGCAATGGATTGCGTCACCGACAAGGAAATACCTGACTTATGGCTTCACCCTGGCGGGACAGAATCCTCGGCCTGATGCCGCGTTCGGCCATCGTCTGCCACGACCTGTTCATGGTCTGGGCATGCTGGCAGCTGCTCCACGCCGGGCGGTACTCGATCCTCCCCAACGCGCCTTCGCTTCCGCTCTGGAATGTCGACACCACCCTGGTGCTGCTGCTGCAGGGCCTGGTGTTCTGGCGCGTGGGCCTGTATCGCGGGCTGTGGCGTTTCGCCAGCGTCAGCGACCTGCTGAACATCTTCAAGGCCAGCTTCATCGGCCTGGTCGGCATCGTGCTGGTGCTGATGTGGAAGCGTTTCGACGGCGTGCCGATGTCGGTGCTGGTGATCTATCCGTTCGCGCTGTCGGCGCTGCTGGGCGCGCCGCGCCTGCTGTACCGGGCCTGGAAGGATTACCAGGCACTGCAGTCGGATTCGAGCGCGCGCCGCGTGCTGATCCTCGGTGCGGGGCAAGCCGCCGAGACGCTGGTCCGCGATCTGCGCCGCTCCGGCAACTTCGAACCGGTCGGCCTGCTGGACGACGCACCGCACCTGCGCGGCGCCAAGCTGCAGGGCCTGCCGATCCTGGGCAGCCTCGATGATGCCCCGGCGGTGGTCCGCGAGACTGCGGCCAAGTTGCTGGTGATCGCCATGCCCTCGCTGGATGCCGCAGGCATGCAGCGGGTGGTCGCCATCTGCGAAAGCACCGGCGTGCCGTTCCGCACCGTGCCCAAGCTGAGCGACATCCTGCAGGGGCAGTCGCTGCCCGGCCAACTGAAGGAAGTGGCGATCGAGGATCTGCTCGGCCGCAAGCCGATCACCCCGGACTGGAACCTGATCCGGGGCTGGTTGGGCGGTCGCACCGTGATGGTGACCGGTGCCGGTGGCTCGATCGGCTCGGAGCTGTGCCGCCAGTGCGCGCGCCACGGTGCCGGCCGCATCATCCTGCTGGAGATCAGCGAACTGCTGCTGCTGACCATCGAGGGTGAGCTGCGTCGCAGCTTCCCCGATATCGAGATCGAAGCGGTGCTGGGCGACTGTGGCGATCCTGCGGTGATCCGCCATGCGCTGTCGCTGCATCCGGTCGACACCGCGTTTCATGCCGCAGCGTACAAGCATGTACCGGTGCTGGAACGGCAGCTGCGCGAAGCTGTGCGCAACAACATCCTGGCGACCGAGAACGTGGCCCGCGCCTGCCTGGAAGCGCGCGTCGAGCATTTCGTGTTCATCTCCACCGACAAGGCGGTCGATCCGGTCAACGCGCTGGGTGCCAGCAAGCGCTATGCCGAGATGATCTGCCAGAGCCTGGACCAGAAGTCCACGCACACCCGTTTCGTTACCGTGCGCTTCGGCAACGTGCTGGCCTCGGCCGGCAGCGTGGTGCCGCTGTTCCGCGAGCAGATCCTGCGCGGTGGTCCGGTCACGGTCACCGATCCGGAAGTCACCCGCTACTTCATGACCATCCCCGAGGCCTGCCAGTTGATCCTGCAGGCCGCAGCCTCGGCCTCGCACGGTGCGATCTACACGCTCGACATGGGCGAGCCGGTGCCGATCCGGCTGCTGGCCGAGCAGATGATCCGTCTGGCGGGCAAGCAGCCGTACAAGGATGTGCAGATCATCTATACCGGCCTGCGTCCGGGTGAGAAGCTGCACGAGACGCTGTTCTATTCGGACGAGGACTACCGCGCAACCGCGCATCCGAAGGTCCTTGAGGCCGGCGTGCGCATGTTCTCGCGCGATCTGGTGCTGGGCAACGTCCCGCGCCTGCGCGAGGCGGTGTGCAGCTACGACACCGAAACCATCAAGGAAGTCCTGTTCGCGACGATGCCCGAGTTCTCGCCAATCGAACAGGATGCTTACATTTCATCCGCTAAAGTCGTGCCCTTTCCCGCACGCGAGGCCAACAGGCACCAATGAGCAAGCGAATTCGCAAAGCAGTTTTCCCCGTAGCGGGTTTGGGGACGCGTTTTTTGCCAGCAACCAAGACCGTGCCGAAGGAGATGCTGCCGATCATTGACCGGCCGCTGATCCAGTACGCCGTGGATGAAGCAATCGAGGCCGGCTGTGACACGCTTGTGTTCATCACCAACCGCTACAAGCACGCGGTCGCCGACTACTTCGACAAGGCCTACGAGCTGGAGCAGAAGCTCGAGCGCGCCGGCAAGCAGGAGCAGCTGGAGCTGATCCGTCACGTGCTGCCCAATGGCGTGCGCGCGATCTTCGTGACCCAGGCCGAGGCGCTGGGCCTGGGCCATGCGGTGCTGTGTGCCAAGGCCGTGATCGGTGACGAGCCGTTCGCGGTGCTGCTGCCGGACGACCTGATCTGGAACCGCGGCGACAGCGCGCTGAAGCAGATGGCCGATCTCAACGAAGCCAGCGGCGCCAGCGTCATTGCCGTTGAAGATGTGCCGCACGACAAGACCGCCAGTTACGGCATCGTCGCGACCGAGGCCTTCGATGGCCGCAAGGGCCGTATTTCGCAGATCGTGGAGAAGCCGAAGCCGGAGGACGCGCCGAGCGACCTGGCCGTGGTCGGCCGCTACGTGCTGAGCCCGAAGATCTTCGAGCTGCTGGAGCAGACCGGCAGCGGTGCCGGCGGCGAGATCCAGCTGACCGATGCGATCGCGCAGCTGCTGAAGACCGAAGAGGTGGATGCCTACCGTTTCGAGGGCACTCGTTTCGACTGCGGTACGCACCTGGGGCTGGTGGAAGCGACGATCCGCTTCGCGCTGGACAACCCGAAGCTGGCAGGGCCGGCGCGGGAGAAGCTGACGGCGATGTTGGCGGAATAAGGTTTATCAAGCGCTCCGTTCGCGGCGCCTTGATTGATACGTGGTGGGCGGTACGGGTGGGCCTTTGCAGGACACGCCGTAAACCCATCCATGGGGGCTCGATGGCGCCATCCATGGCGCCAACGGTCCTGCAAAGGCCCACCCGTACCGCCTGTCAGATTTCCTGCGGGCGCGGACGGGAAGGGCGGAATCAAGGGCAAGAGCAAAAGCAAAAAAGGCAGCCTATGGCTGCCTTTTTTGATTGTTGGGGTCAGATCCCTTTGCGCAGCAAAGGGCTCTGACCCCAGCTTTTGACCTTGCTTTTGCTAAACCCTCCGCCGCGCGGAATGTTGGGTGGCGCGGGTGGGTGAGGCTGACCGGGACTGTCAGCGGCATGGGCCAGGCGCATGCGCCTGGCGGGTTGGGCAGGGCGCCCAACCCCGGCCTTGCTGCGTGCGCAGGATTGCGCACGCTAGCAAGCCGCTGCCAAGCCCCCATGGGTGAGGGCGCTTTGCTTGCGAAGCACTGCTTCGCAAGCGCCCGAACGCACAGCCGCCAGCGGCTGGGCCGGTCTGGGGGTTCACGGCGTGTCCCGGGCAGCCTCACCCCACCCGGGCCCCACAGCCAACCGACACTCCAGCCGGCAACGCCTTGATCCTTACAGCGCCTCGAAAATACCCGCCGCGCCCATGCCGGTGCCGATGCACATCGTCACCATGCCGTACTTCTGCTGGCGACGACGCAGGCCGTGCAGCAGGGTGGCGGTACGGATCGCGCCGGTCGCGCCCAGCGGGTGGCCCAGGGCGATCGCGCCGCCCAGCGGGTTGACCTTGGCCGGGTCCAGGCCGCAGTCGCGGATCACCGCCAGCGACTGCGCGGCGAAGGCTTCGTTGAGCTCGATCCAATCCAGCTGGTCCTGGGTCAGGCCGGCCTGCTTCAGTGCCTTCGGAATCGCAGCGATCGGGCCGATGCCCATCACTTCCGGGCGCACGCCGGCCACCGAGAAACTGACGAAACGGGCCAGCGGGGTCAGGCCGTAGTCCTTGATCGCCTGTTCCGAGGCCAGCAGCACGGCACCGGCGCCATCGCTCATCTGCGACGAGTTGCCGGCGGTGACGGTGCCGCCGAACTGGCCGTTGCGGAACACCGGGCGCAGCTTGGCCAGGCCTTCAGCCGAGGAATCCGGGCGCGGGCCTTCGTCGGTGTCGGCGATCTTGTTGCGGGTGATGATGCGCTGGCCGTCGGCCAGGTCCGGCAGGTGCGAGACGATCTCGTACGGGCTGATCTCGTCCTTGAACTCGCCGTTCTGGATCGCGGCCATGGCCTTCTGGTGCGAGGCGAGGGCGAAGGCGTCCTGGTCTTCGCGCGAGACCTTCCACTCTTCGGCGACCTTCTCGGCAGTGATGCCCATGCCGTAGGCGATGGCCACGTGGTCGTTGTCGAACACGCTCGGCGCCATGGCGATCTTGTTGCCCATCATCGGCACCATCGACATCGATTCGGTGCCGCCGGCCAGCATCAGGTCGGCATTGCCCAGGCGGATCGCGTCGGCGGCCTGCGCCACGGCCTGCAGGCCGGAGGAGCAGAAGCGGTTCACGGTCTGTGCGGCGATGGTGTTGGGCAGGCCGGCCAGCAGCACGCCGATGCGCGCCACGTTCATGCCCTGCTCGGCTTCCGGCATGGCGCAGCCGATGATCGCGTCATCGATGCGGTTGACGTCCACGCCCGGGGCCTGGGCGACGACGCTGCGCAGCACGTGCGCAAGCATGTCGTCGGGGCGGGTGTTGCGGAACATGCCCTTGGGCGCCTTGCCGACCGGGGTGCGGGTGGCGGCGACGATGTAGGCGTCCTGGATTTGCTTGGTCATTGCAGTGATCTCTCGAATTTTTTAGCCGGGGTGCCGACCAACGGTCGGCACCCACCAGAGGCAGAGGAGTGCCAACCAGGGGTCGGCACCCGCCATCAATCAGTTACGCAGCGGCTTGCCGGTCTTCAGCATGTGCGCGATGCGGGCCTGGGTCTTTTCCTGCTGGGCCAGTTCGACGAAGTGCTTGCGCTCCAGGGTCAGCAGCCACTCTTCGTCCACCAGGGTGCCGCGGTCGACCTTGCCACCGCACAGCACGGTGGCGATGCGTTCGGCGATCTCGTAGTCGTACGGGCTGATGAAACGGCCTTCCAGCATGTTGACCAGCATCATCTTGAAGGTGGCGATGCCCACGTCACCGGCCACCTGGATGCGGCGTGCCGGCAGCGGCGGACGGTAGCCCGCTTCGGCCAGTGCACGGGCTTCGGCCTTGGCGATGTGCAGGGCCTCGTAGCTGTTGAACACCACCTTGTCGGTACTGCGCAGCAGGCCCAGTTCCTTGGCGTTGACCGCCGAGTTGGACACCTTGGCCATCGCCACGGTCTCGAAGGTCTTCTTCAGTTCGGCGAACACGTCACCGCCCGGGCCCGCGGCCTGAGAGGCACGCACGGCCAGTTCCTTCAGGCCGCCACCGGCCGGCAGCAGGCCGACACCGGCCTCGACCACGCCGATGTAGCTTTCCAGGAAGGCCACGGTCTTGGCGCTGTGCATCTGGAACTCGCAGCCGCCGCCCAGGGCCAGGCCACGCACCGCTGCCACCACCGGCACCAGCGAGTACTTGATGCGCTGGCTGGTGCGCTGGAAGTTGGCGACCATTTCCTCGAACTGGTCGACCTTGCCGGCCTGCAGCAGGCCCAGTGCACCGGCCAGGTCGGCACCGGCGGAGAAGGGCTCCTTCTGCTGCCAGATCACCAAGCCCTGGAAGTCCTTCTCGGCGCGGCTCACGCATTCCTGCAGGCCGTCCAGCACCTGGTCGGACACGGTGTTCATCTTGGTCTTGAAGCTGACCACGGCAATGCCATCACCGTCGTGCCACATGCGCAGGCCGTCGTTCTCGAACACGGTCTCGCCCGGCGCGAACTTCTCGCCCAGCAGCGGATCCGGGAAGCGCTGGCGCTGGTACACCGGCAGCGACGAGCGCGGCAGCTTGGCGTTGCGCGACGGGCTGTAGCTGCCCTCGGCGGCGTGCACGCCGTCGCGGCCGTCGAAGACCCAATCCGGCAGCGGGGCATTGCTCATGCTCTTGCCGGCGACGATGTCATCGGCGATCCACTGCGCCACCTGCTTCCAGCCGGCGGCCTGCCAGGTTTCGAACGGGCCCAGCGACCAGCCGTAGCCCCAGCGGATGGCCAGGTCGACATCGCGCGCGGTCTCGGCAATGTCGGCCAGGTGGTAGGCGCTGTAGTGGAACAGGTCGCGGAAGGTCGCCCACAGGAACTGCGCCTGCGGGTGCTGGCTCTCGCGCAGCTTGGCGAACTTCTCGGCCGGGTTCTTGATCTTCAGGATCTCGACCACGTCCGGTGCGGCAGTGCGGTCGGCCGGGCGGTAGTCCTGCTTCTCCAGGTCCAGCACGACGATGTCCTTGCCGACCTTGCGGAAGATGCCGGCGCCGGTCTTCTGGCCCAACGCGCCCTTGGAAATCAGCGCGTCCAGCCACTTCGGCGACTTGAAGAATTCATGCCACGGGTCATTCGGCAGGGTGTCGCCCATGGTCTTGATGACGTGGGCCATGGTGTCCAGGCCGACCACGTCGGAGGTGCGGTAGGTGGCCGACTTCGGGCGACCGACCAGCGGGCCGGTCAGGCCGTCCACTTCATCGAAGCCCAGGCCGAACTGCTGGGTGTGGTGGATGGTGGACAGGATCGAGAACACGCCGATGCGGTTGCCGATGAAGTTCGGGGTGTCCTTGGCGTACACCACGCCCTTGCCCAGGGTGGTGACCAGGAATGCTTCCAGTCCTTCCAGCACGGCGGCATCGGTGGTGGTGGCCGGGATCAACTCGGCCAGGTGCATGTAGCGCGGCGGGTTGAAGAAGTGCACGCCGCAGAAGCGGTGGCGCAGCTGCTCGGGCAGCACGTCGGCCAGCTTGTTGATGCCCAGGCCCGAGGTATTGGAGGCCAGCACCGCGTGGTCGGCCACGAACGGGGCGATCTTCTTGTACAGGTCCTGCTTCCAGTCCATGCGCTCGGCGATGGCCTCGATGATCAGGTCGCAGTCCTTCAGCTGCTCCAGGCCGGACTCGTAGTTGGCCGGGGTGATGGCTTCGGCCAGCGACTTGCTGGCCAGCGGCGCCGGGCTCAGCTTGCCCAGGTTGGCGATCGCCTTCAGCACGATGCCGTCGGCCGGACCTTCCTTGGCAGGCAGGTCGAACAGCACGGTGTCGACGCCAGCGTTGGTGAGGTGGGCGGCGATCTGGGCACCCATGACGCCGGCACCCAGCACGGCGGCGCGGCGGACTAGCAGGGAATTGGACATGGTGTAGGGCCTTTGTTGGTCAGCAGTTACTGGGTGGAATCAAAGGGAAGCGGGCAGGGCGCTGGCGCGTGCGGCGGCGCGGAACCCGGCTTCGGCGAAATGGATCAGTTCGTGGGCGGCATGGGCACGATGCGCCGCTTCGGTGACACCGGCGGGACGCTTGATCAGCCCGAAGTCGGCCATCGCATAGGTCAGCGAGCCGGCCAGGAAGTCGAGGCGCCAGTACAGCTCCTCCTTGCTCAGGTCCGGCACGCACTCGCCGATGGCCTTGCCGAACGCACGCAGCACGTGGCCGTAGTGGTCGGACAGGAACTTGCGCAGGTTGTCGTTCTTCTCGGCGTAGGCGCGGGCGATCACGCGCACGAAGGCGCCGCCGTTCTGGCGGTCCTGGGCCAGCGCCAGGGCCGGCTCGACGAAGGCAGCCAGCACCGGGCGCAGTTCACCCGGGTGCTCGGCGCGGGCGCGCTCGAGCTGCGACAGGCGGGCACCGGTCATCTCGTCCATGCGGCGGCGGAACACCTCGTTGACCAGGTTTTCCTTGGAGCCGAAGTGGTAGTTGACCGCGGCGATGTTGACGTCGGCCTGGCTGGTCACCTGGCGCAGCGAGGTGCCAGCGAAGCCGTGCTGGGCGAACAGCTCCTCGGCCGCGCCGAGGATCCGGTCCTTGGTCGAGAAGTGGGCGGGCTTGGCCATCGGTGGGCGGACCTTAATCAAACGATTGTTTGATACTAGGACCAGACGGTACCGTATGGCATTTTGCAGTGCAGCAAAATCGGCCGATCCGGTCAGATTTCACTCAGGTGGGTGAATGGGGTAGTGCCGGCCGCTGGCCGGCAGCCCCGAGGTTGAATGGCGCCCAATGCCGGCCAGCAGATCGGAAGAG
>NZ_JACIUW010000029.1:0-41161 GCF_014145825.1 Stenotrophomonas sp. I18B00994
CGGCCGCTGGCCGGCAATCGCGACGCCGTCGAGGATCCATGGGTTGCCGGCCAGCGGCCGGCACTACCGGTCCGCGCAGGACCTACTGACGGCGTACCGACTGCACGACCGACAGACGACGCAGGCGGCGCATCACTTCGGCCAGGTGGTTGCGGTCGCGTACCTGGATGTTGAACGCCAGCACGGCGGCGTTGAAGTCGCGGTCCAGGTAGTCCACGCGCTCGATGTTGGAATGGCTCTGGGCGATGGCGGCGGCCAGCTGCGCCAGCACGCCAGTGCCGTTCTCTACTTCCACCACCAGCGAAGTGTCGTAGTCGCCGGAGACGGTGGTGTCCCAGCCGATCGGCACCCAGCGCTCGGGCGACTTGCGCAGCTCGGCCAGGTTCGGGCAGTCCATGCGGTGCACCACGATGCCCTTGCCGGCGGTGTGGTAGCCCATGATCTCGTCGCCGGGAATCGGCTGGCAGCAGCCGGCGAAGGTGACCACGCCGCGCTCGCTGCCGTTGATCAGGATCTTTTCCTGCGAATGGTGGCGCGAATGCGGGCCGCCACGCAGTTCGGCGTAGGCCATCAGCGCCTGCGCGGCCTGGGTCGGCATCCAGTTGCCCAGCGCCACCTCGGCCAGCAGCGCCTCCAGACGCGGGAAACGGTGCTCGGCCAGGAACGCATCCAGGCGCCCCTTCGGCAGCCGTTCCAGCGACGAATCCATCGCCTCCAGCGCACGGTCGAGCATGCGGTGGCCGAGCTGCACGGCATCTTCGTGCTCCAGCTGCTTGAGCTGGTGGCGGATGGCAGTGCGCGCCTTGCTGGTGACCACGAATTCCAGCCACTGCGGTTTCGGCGTGGCCGAGCGTGCGGTGATGATCTCCACCGACTGCCCCGACACCAGCTTGGTGCGCAGTGGCACCAGTTTCTTGTCCACGCGCGAGGCCACCGCCATGTTGCCGACATCGGTATGCACGGCGTAGGCGAAATCGAGCGCGGTGGAATTGCGCGGCAGGGCCAGGATCTTGCCCTTCGGCGTGAACAGGTAGACCTCGTCCGGGAACAGGTCGACCTTGACGTTGTCGAGGAACTCCAGCGAGGAGCCGGCGGCGCGCTGCGAGTCGATCAGCTCGACGATCCAGGCGTGGGCACGGCTCTGCGCGCTGTTGGGCGAATCGCCACCAAACTTGTAGGTCCAGTGCGCGGCCACGCCGCGCTCGGCGATCAGGTCCATTTCCTCGGTACGGATCTGCACTTCGATCGGCGAGCCATACGGCCCGAACAGCACGGTGTGCAGCGACTGGTAGCCGTTGGCCTTGGGAATGGCGATGAAATCGCGGAAGCGGCCATCCAGCGGTTTGAAGGTGGCATGCACCGAACCCAGCGCGTGGTAACAGCTGGGCACGCTGCGCACGACCAGGCGGAAGCCGAACACGTCCATCACCTGGTCGAAGGATTTGTTCTCGTCGCGCATCTTGTTGTAGATGCTCCACGGGGTCTTGATGCGGCTGATCAGCCGATGCTCGATCCCCTCCTTGGCCAGGCGCTGCGACAGCTGCACTTCCACCTGCGCCATCGCCTCGCGGCGCACCACCGGCTGGCTGCGGATGTGTTTTTCAATGATGGCGTGGCGCCACGGGTAGAGCGCCTTGAAGCCGAGGTTCTGCAGCTCGCTCTTGACCAGGCTCATGCCCAGGCGCTGGGCGATGGGTGCGTAGATCTCCAGCGTCTCGCGGGCGATGCGGCCGCGCGCTTCGCGGCTCTGCGCGCCCAGCGTGCGCATGTTGTGCAGGCGGTCGGCCAGCTTGATCATGATCACGCGCAGGTCGCGCGACATCGCCAGCAGCATCTTGCGGAAGCTCTCGGCGGCCGCTTCCTGGCGGTCGCGGAACTTCAGCTTGTCCAGCTTGGTCACGCCGTCGACCAGTTCGGCCACGGCTTCGCCGAACTCGGCAGCCAGCGCCTCGCGGGTGAGCGGGGTGTCTTCGATGGTGTCGTGCAGGATCGCGGCGATCAGCGCTTCCACGTCCAGGCCGAGCTCGGCCAGCACCTGGGCCACGGCCACCGGATGGGTGATATAGGGCTCGCCCGACTTGCGCGTCTGCCCTGCGTGCGCGGAGGCACCGACTTCCCAGGCACGGCGCAGCAGCGGCAGCTGTTCCGGCGGCAGGTAATGGGCGGCGCGTTCAAGCTGGAGGACGTAGTCGGGTACGGCGGCAGCGGGGGCTGCGGCGACCTTGGCAGTGGGGCCTGGGTTCATGCCCGAAGCCTATTCCAGCGCGACGTTTACGGCAAATCCTGAATGCGAAACAGCCCGCACGGGGCGGGCTGTTCGGCGATCCAGCAATGACGTTGATCGATGCGATCAATCGTCGTTCTTGGACATGTCTTCGTCGGCGACCACTTCGGCGGCAGCCCACTCCAGCGCTTCGCGCTCGGCGCGCTCACGCTCGGCCTTCTCGACTTCGTCGATCAGCGCGTTGTCGATCTTGCGGGCGGCGATTTCGCGCAGCGCCAGCACGGTCGGCTTGTCCTCGGTCTCGCTGTTGTCCAGCGTGGCCTGCACGCCGTTGGCGAGCTGGCGGGCACGCTTGGAAGCCATCATGACCAGTTCGAAACGGTTGTTAACGACTTCCAGGCAATCTTCTACGGTGATGCGGGCCATACGGGCTCCCGGCGACCGGTCGGCCGCTCAGTCGAATGAGGGAAAGGGGACGGAGTGTACTGGCAGGGGCTGGACAAAATCAAGCCAACCCCCACCCGATTCTTTTGGAATCAGTCAGTTGCACCCGGATCGGGGGTCAGCAGAGCCTGGATCAGGCCGGCGTGGCGGACCTTCTGGGCCTCCCGGCGCAGGCGGCTGGCGGTGAAGATGGCGCACAGCTCGTCCACGGCGGTGTCGAACACCTCGTTGACGATGACGTAGTCGAACTCGTTGAAGTGCAGCATTTCATCGCGTGCCGCGCCCAGGCGCTGGGCGATGACCGCCTCGCTGTCCTGGCCGCGCTTGCGCATGCGGTCCTGCAGGGCCTGCTTGGACGGCGGCAGGATGAACACGGTGACCGTGCCCGGCACCAGCTGGCGCACCTGCTGCGCACCCTGCCAGTCGATTTCCAGCAGCACGTCCTGGCCGGCGGCCAGCTGCGGCTCCACCGACTGCCGGGCGGTGCCCTTCCAGTCGCCGTGCACCCAGGCATGCTCGAAGAAGTCGCCGGCGGCGATCATTTCCTCGAACCTCTCCGCAGAGACGAAATGGTAGTGCTGGCCGTTCACTTCACCCGGGCGCATCGCGCGCGAGGTGAAGGAGATCGACAGGGCGATCTGCGGGTCACGCGCCAGGGTGGCGTTGACGATGCTGCTCTTGCCGGCGCCGGACGGGGCGGCCACGATGTACAGCGTGCCGCGCGCAACGGCGTCCGACGGCTTCGACGGGGCGCTCATGCGCGGAACCCAATTGGTTGATTTCGCAAAATTTTTCCTCGGTGTTCCAGGTCCGGCGCGGAGGATCGCGCCAGGACGGCGGGGGCTGCGCGGAACATCCTGGAACCAGGCCCGGCAGACGCTTCCCCAGGGGGCGGGCACGCAACTTTACCAGAGCAGGCCCTTTCCGGGCCCGTCCGGCAGGCGCCGCGCCTTGTGCCACATGGGCATCCGGAGGCCTGTGCTATAACCGGCCCGTACCCAACGACAGCCCGGAGGCCTGCGCCTCCCCGCCATCCCAGGAGAACGGCATGCCATCGATGAGCCGCCGCCAGTTCCTGAAAGTGACCGGGACAACCCTGGTCGGCTCCAGCCTGGCATTGATGGGCTTCGCGCCCGGCATCGCGCTCGCGGAGGTCAGGCAGTACAAGCTGACCCGCGCGACCGAGACCCGCAACACCTGTACCTACTGTTCGGTGGCCTGCGGCATCCTGATGTACAGCCTCGGCGATGGTGCCAAGAACGCCGAACCGAGCATTTTCCACATCGAGGGCGACCCGGACCATCCGGTGAACCGCGGCACGCTGTGCCCGAAGGGCGCCGGCCTGGCCGACATCATCCACAGCAAGTCGCGCCTGCTCTACCCCGAGTACCGCGCGCCGGGCTCGAACGAGTGGAAGCGGCTGAGCTGGGACGATGCGCTGGACCGCATCGCGCGGCTGATGAAGGAAGACCGCGATGCCAACTTCGTGCAGAAGAACGAAGCCGGGCAGACGGTCAACCGCTGGCTGACGACCGGCATGCTGGCGGCCTCGGCCACCAGCAATGAAACCGCGGTGCTGACCCACAAGGTCGTCCGCTCCCTCGGCATGCTGGCATTCGACAACCAGGCACGTGTCTGACACGGCCCGACGGTGGCAGGTCTTGCCCCGACGCTAGGCCGTGGTGCGATGACGAATCACTGGGTCGACATCAAGAATGCCGACCTGATCCTGATCATGGGTGGCAATGCCGCCGAGGCGCACCCGTGCGGGTTCAAATGGGTGACCGAGGCCAAGGCACACAACAAGGCACGCCTGATCGTGGTCGATCCGCGCTTCAACCGCTCGGCCGCGGTGGCCGACGTGTACGCGCCGATCCGCACCGGTACCGACATCGTGTTCCTGGGGGGCCTGATCAACTACCTGCTGACCGAGGACCGCATCCAGCACGAGTACGTGCTGAACTACACCGACATGTCGTTCCTGGTGAAGGACGAGTTCGCCTTCAAGGACGGCCTGTATTCGGGCTACAACGAAGAGAAGCGCAGCTACGACCGCTCCAGCTGGGACTACGCCTACGGTGATGATGGCTTCGTGCGCAGCGACCCGACGCTGAAGGACCCG
This sequence comes from Stenotrophomonas sp. I18B00994, assembly GCF_014145825.1. Classification (NCBI taxonomy): domain Bacteria; kingdom Pseudomonadati; phylum Pseudomonadota; class Gammaproteobacteria; order Lysobacterales; family Lysobacteraceae; genus Stenotrophomonas; species Stenotrophomonas sp. I18B00994. The sequence goes on from NZ_JACIUW010000029.1 coordinate 4,791, forward strand.
CGCTGCGTCTACAACCTGCTCAAGCAGCACTATGCGCGCTACACGGTGGAGATGGTCGAACGCATCTGCGGCACGCCGGCCGACAGCATCCGCCAGATCTGGGACATGATCGCGTCCACCGCCGGCAAGGACAAGGCGATGACCATCCTGTACGCGCTGGGCTGGACGCAGCACTCGATCGGCGCGCAGAACGTGCGTGCCGGCACCATGGTGCAGCTGCTGCTGGGCAACATCGGCGTGGCCGGTGGTGGCATGAACGCCTTGCGAGGGCATTCCAACATCCAGGGCCTGACCGACATCGGCCTGATGTCCGACCTGCTGCCCGGCTACCTGACCCTGCCGAAACAGGACGAGCAGGACTACGAGGCCTACATCGCCAAGCGCACGCAGAAGCCGCTGCGCGCCAACCAGATGTCGTTCTGGCAGAACTACCCGAAGTTCCACGTCAGCCTGATGAAGTCGTGGTGGGGCGATGCCGCCACCGCCGACAACAACTGGTGTTTCGATTACCTGCCCAAGCTCGACAAGCCGTACGACATGCTGCAGGCGTACGAGCTGATGAACGAAGGCAAGATCCACGGCTACATCTGCCAGGGCTTCAATCCGCTGGCCTCGGCGCCGAACAAGGGCAAGCTGATCAGCGCGTTCTCCAAGCTGAAGTTCATGGTCAGCATGGACCCGCTGGAAACCGAGACCATCGCCTTCTGGCAGAACCACGGTGCGTTGAACGACGTCGACCCGAGCACGATCCAGACCGAAGTATTCCGCCTGCCGACCACCTCCTTTGCCGAGGAGAACGGCGCGGTGGTGAACTCCTCGCGCTGGCTGCAGTGGCACTGGAAGGGTGCCAACCCACCGGGCGAAGCACGCAGCGACATCGAGATCATGTCCGAGCTGTTCCATCGCATCAAAGCGCTGTACGAGAAGGACGGCGGTGCGTGGTGGGAGCCGGTGCGCGACCTGGCCTGGAACTACGCCAACCCTGAGGTACCCACGCCCGAAGAGCTGGCGATGGAATACAACGGCAAGGCGCTGGCCGACGTGTTCGATCCGAAGGACCCAACCAAGCTGGTGCGCAAGGCCGGCGAGCAGCTGGCCGCATTCGGCGACCTGCGCGACGACGGCAGCACCGCCTCCGGCTGCTGGATCTACATCGGCGCCTGGGGCCCGACCGGCAACATGATGGCGCGGCGTGACAACAGTGACCCCACCGGCATCGGCAACACGCTGGGCTGGGCCTGGGCGTGGCCGGCCAATCGTCGCGTGATGTACAACCGCGCCTCGTGCGACGCCGCCGGAAAGCCATTTGATCCACGGCGCACGCTGCTGGCGTGGAACGGGAAAAACTGGGGCAGCGTGGACGTGCCCGACTTCAAGGCCGACGAAGATCCCGCCGGCGGAATGGGCCCGTTCATCATGAACCCGGAGGGCATCGCGCGCTTCTTCGCCAAGGCCGGCATGGCCGAAGGCCCATTCCCTGAGCACTACGAACCGTTCGATACACCGCTGCGCAGCAACCCGCTCAGCCCCGGCCAGGCACTGACGCTGAACAACCCGGCCGCCCGCGTATTCGCCAGCGATCGCGCACAGATCGGTTCACCGGACGAGTTCCCGCATGTGGCCACCACCTACCGACTGACCGAGCATTTCCACTTCTGGACCAAGCACGGCAAGTTGAACGCCATCATCCAGCCCGAGCAGTTCGTCGAGATCGGCGCGGCGTTGGCCGACGAGCTGGGCATCAACAACGGCAGCCGCGTGCGGGTCAGTTCCAAGCGCGGCCACATCGAAGCGGTCGCCATGGTGACCAAGCGCATCAAGGCCCTGCAGATCGATGGCCGGACCGTGCACCAGGTGGGCGTGCCGATCCACTGGGGCTTCCTCGGTGCGGCCAAGCCCGGATACATCGCCAATACGCTGACCAACGCCATCGGTGACGGCAACTCGCAGACGCCCGAATCGAAGTGCATCCTGGTCAAGGTCGAGAAGGTGTAGGAGACACGCCATGTCACTGCAATCCCTGGACATCATCCGCCGCTCGGCCACCACCACGCCCTCGCCGGAGGCGCGTGGTGCGCACACCGGCCAGGTCGCCAAGCTGATCGATGTGAGCAAGTGCATCGGCTGCAAGGCCTGCCAGGTCGCCTGCATGGAGTGGAATGACCTGCGCGACGACGTGGGCAGCTGCGTTGGCAGCTACGACAACCCGCCCGACCTGAGCGATCAGTCGTGGACGGTGATGAAGTTCCGCGAGTACGAGGACGAGAAGGGCAAGCTGGAGTGGCTGATCCGCAAGGAAGGCTGCATGCACTGCAGCGATCCGGGCTGCCTGAAGGCCTGCCCGTCGCCCGGTGCCATCATCCAGTACGCCAACGGCATCGTCGACTTCCAGGAAGAGAACTGCATCGGCTGCGGCTACTGCGTGACCGGTTGTCCGTTCGACGTGCCGCGCATCTCCAAGAAGGACCACAAGGCCTACAAGTGCACGCTGTGTTCGGACCGGGTTGCGGTGGGCCAGGAACCGGCCTGCGTGAAGACCTGCCCGACCGGCGCAATCACCTTCGGCAGCAAGCAGGCGATGACCGAGCATGCGGCCGGACGCGTGGAAGACCTGAAATCGCGCGGCTACGAGAACGCCGGCCTGTACGACCCGCAGGGCGTCGGCGGAACCCACGTGATGTACGTGCTGCAGCACGTGGACAGGCCGGAGCTGTATGCCGACCTGCCCAAGGACCCGCGCATCAGCCCGATGGTGGAGGTGTGGAAGGGCGTGGCCAAGCCGCTGGGCGTGCTGGCGATCGCCGCCACCGCCTTCGCCGGCTTCCTGCATTACATCGGCATCGGCCGCAACACGGTCAATGACGAGGAAGAAGAGGAAGCCGAGCACGAGGCGAAGAAGATCGAAGAGGAGCAGCGGCCATGAAGTACGCCCCGCACCCGCGCCAGATCATCCGCTACCGCGCACCGACCCGCATCAACCACTGGATCGTGGCAATCTGCTTCGTGCTGACCGCGCTGTCCGGGCTGGCGCTGTTCCACCCTGCCCTGTTCCCGTTGACCCAGTTGTTCGGTGGCGGACCGTGGACGCGCATCCTGCATCCGTTCATCGGGCTGGCCATGGTGGTGGGCTTTGCGCTGCTGGCGTTCCGCATGTGGCGCGACAATCTGCCAACCGCCGACGATCGCGCATGGATGCGCGGCATGCGCGATGTACTGCGCAACGAGGATGAGAAGCTGCCGCCGGTGGGCCGTTTCAATGCCGGCCAGAAGCTGCTGTTCTGGGCCATCATCGGCTGCCTGTCGGCGCTGCTGCTGACCGGCTTCGTGATCTGGCGGCAGTACTTCAGCCACTTCTTCCCGATCGGGGTGATCCGCTTCTCGGTGCTGGCCCATGCGCTGTTCGGCTGGGTGCTGGTGTGCGCGATCGTGGTGCACATCTATGCGGCGATCTGGATCAAGGGCTCGGTGCGGGCGATGACCCAGGGCAAGGTGACCTATGGGTGGGCGTACAAGCACCACCGGCAGTGGTTCCGGGACATCCTGCGCGGACGTCGGGAAGAGGGTTAGCGGCAGGGCCTGCGGCCCTGCACCCGCAGAGGCAAGGTCAACGTCAAGAGCGGGCTTCCTGAGGGGTGGCGGGGTGGATCCGGTTGCGGGGGACGCCGTCAACCCGTCCTTGGGGGCTTGGCCGCGGCATCCATGCCGCGGACACCCCCGCAACCGGATCCACCCCTCCTTCGACAGTTTCCCGCTGCTGTCGGAATGGCATGAGCTGCTCTTGGTGGGTGTCGACCTTGGTCGACACGATGAACATGGCAACGACCGAAACCGGTTTTTGTAGAGTCGAGCCGTGCTCGACTGCTTTGCTCGACTGCTTTGGCATGGGCACGCTGGACGCGAGCGCCGACAACGGCGAGGATGGAGGCTGGTTCTTCTGGCTGGCCCTGCATGGCGCAACGCATCCTTGAACCCGGTGAGATCGAGACGCTCGCCTCGCGCGATGTGCCGCGCATCATCCTGCCCGATATCGAGTCACTGTTCGCTGAGCGCGCGACGCGCCTGCGCAGCCTGGCCGCGCACAGTGCCATCGGCGGTTACCTGCAGCTGCTGGCGGCGTTGGCCGATGCACAGCAGGCGCTGCTGGATGAACTGACACCGCAGCAGCGCGAGGCACTGCAGTCGCAGGCGCGCGCGCAGCAGTCGAGTGCGGCGGCCGGTGCCGGCATGCCGTTGCGGCCGGCCAACACGCTTCAGCTGGATGGATGCTGGCGCGACTGGCTGCGCACGCTGTGCCAGCACTGTGCCGACGAAGCCGGGCTGCCGGTGGAAACCCGGCAGGAGCTGCAACGCGTCGCGGCTGCCGACGACGCCTGGCTGGATGCGCAGGCGCACGCGGTGCTGGAGCGCGATGACGCGCCGTCGGTGGATGCGGTCGCTGCGCTGCTGGTGATGAACGCACTGCAGGTTTACTGGGCGGTGCTCGCAGCCAGCTTCCGCCCTACCGACCTGAAGCCGCTGGCTGATGCGCCAGGGCTGTGCCCGCTGTGCGGCACGTTGCCGGTGACCAGCGTGGTGCAGGCACGCCCACCCTATGCGTCCTACCGTTACCTGTCGTGCTCGCTGTGCGCCTGCCAATGGCACTACGTGCGCGTGCAGTGCAGCCAGTGTGGTGCCGCCGGCAAGGACATCGCCTATCGCGCCCTGGCCGATGTGGACGGCGACAGCGGCGAGGCGGTGCGCGAGAGCGCGGTGCGTGCCGAGACCTGCGACCACTGCCACAGCTACCGCAAGATCCTGTATCTGGAAAAGGACCCGTCACTGGAGCCGGTGGCCGATGACCTCGGCACGCTGGCGCTGGATCTGCTGCTGGCCGAGGAAGGCTATGCGCGTGCCAGCCAGAATCCTCTGCTGTGGCAATCCGACGGCGACTGAGGCGATGACAGCCATGTCCCCCGCCCCGGCATCGGCCGCCGCCCTGCCCTCGCTGGACCGGGTGCTGCGCCTGCCTGCACTGGCGCCACTGATCGAAGGCCACGGTCGAAGCCGCATCACCCAGCTGCTGCGTTCGCACCTGCAGGTGCTGCGTGAGCGTGTAAGCGCCAGCCAGTTGTCGACCGCGCAGCTGCAGGAAGCGGTCGACGGCCCGGCGCTGGTGGCAGCGGTCGAGGCCGCACTGGCAGCCGATGCACGGCTGGACCTGCAACCGATGTTCAACCTGACCGGCACCGTACTGCATACCAACCTGGGTCGCGCATTGCTGCCCGAGGCCGCGGTGCACGCGGTCAGCCGCGCGATGACCGCGCCGGTCGATCTGGAGTTCGACGTCATCCGTGGCCGTCGCGGCGACCGCGATGCGCGGGTACAGGCACTGATCTGCGAGCTGACCGGTGCCGGAGCCGCCACTGTGGTCAACAACAATGCGGCAGCGGTCCTGCTGCTGCTCAACAGCCTGGCCAACCGCCGTGAGGTGGTGGTGTCGCGCGGCGAGCTGGTGGAGATCGGCGGCGCTTTCCGCATCCCGGATGTGATGCGCAGCGCGGGCGCTCGGCTGCTGGAAGTGGGTACCACCAACCGCACCCATGCGGCCGACTTCACCAACGCCATCGGCGCGCGCACAGCGCTGCTGATGGAGGTGCATGCCAGCAACTACGCGATCACCGGATTCACTGCCAAGGTCGACACGGCGGCGATGGCCGCGATCGCGCACGAGCATGGCCTGCCGCTGGTGGTGGACCTGGGCAGTGGCAGCCTGTGCGATCTGGCCACGTTCGGCCTGCCGCACGAACCCACCGTGCAGGAAACGCTGACGGCCGGCGCCGATCTGGTTTCATTCAGCGGCGACAAGCTGCTGGGTGGTCCGCAGGCCGGCATCATCGCCGGCCGCGCCGACCTGATCGCGCGGATCAACCGCAACCCGCTGAAGCGGGCACTGCGCATGGACAAGATGGGCCTGGCCGCACTGGAAGCGGTGCTGGCCCTGTACCGCGAACCCGAGCTGCTGGCACAGCGGCTGCCGACACTGCGCACGCTCTCGCGCACGCAGGATGACATTGATGCGCAGGCCCAGCGCCTGCTGCAGCCGATGCGTGCCTCGCTCACGGCGGACTACACCCTCGGGCCCGCTTCGATGCACAGCCAGATCGGCAGCGGCGCCCAGCCACAGGCGCAGCTGGCCAGCGCCGGACTGCGCATTACCAGCGCGCGCCGTGGCGGACTGGATCGGCTGGCCAAGCGCCTGCGTCAGCTGCCGCGACCCGTGCTGGGCCGCATTGCCGATGACGCGCTGTGGCTGGACCTGCGCTGCCTGGAACCGGCCGACGAAGCCGACTTCCTCGCCCAGTGGAGCACGCTGCAGGCATGATCGTCGGCACCGCCGGGCATATCGACCATGGCAAGACCAGCCTGGTGCGGGCACTGACCGGCATCGAAACCGATCGCCTGCAGGAAGAGCGTACGCGTGGTATTTCCATCGAGCTGGGCTATGCCTATGTTCCTGTGGAACGCAGGGACGGCACAGGTCCTGTCGCGACGCTGGGTTTCGTCGACGTGCCGGGCCACGAGCGCTTCGTGCACACGATGGTGGCCGGCGCCACGGGTATCGACGGCGCCCTGCTGGTCATCGCTGCCGACGACGGCGTGATGCCACAGACCCGCGAGCATCTGGCCATCCTGCAGCTGCTGGGCGTGAACCGGGGTGCGGTGGCGCTGACCAAGATCGACCGTGTGGACGCGGCGCGCCTGGCCCGGGTCGAGATCGAGGTCGCTGCCCTGCTGGCCGGCACGCCACTGCAGGATTCCCCTGTGTTCACCTGCAACAGCACCGCACCCGACGATGCTGGCATCAACGCGCTGCGTACCCAGCTGCACGCGTGGGCGGCGGACGATGCCAGCACGCGCCAGGCCGAACTGCGCAGCGAGCTGTTCCGCATGCCGGTGGACCGCGTGTTCTCGCTGGCCGGTCATGGCACGCTGGTGACCGGTGCAGTGCACGGCGGCATCGCCTCGGTGGGTGAGCATCTGCAGCTGATGCCGGCCGCCACTGAAGTGCGCATACGCAGCATCCACGCGCAGAACCAGGCCAGTGACCACGCGATGGCCGGGCAGCGCTGCGCGCTGAACCTGGCGGCCATCGCCCGTGATGACATCCGTCGCGGTGACTGGATCGCCGACGCACGCGCACTGCTGGCCACCACCCGCGTTGATGTGCGGTTGCGGCTGTCCGCGTTGGCCGCACCGTTGCGCGACTGGGCACCGCTGCATATCCACTGGGGCACGATGCACCGGCAGGCCCATGTGGTGCTGCTGGAGGACCATGACCACGGTGATGGGCAGTTGGTGCAGCTGGTGTTCGATGCTCCAGTCTGTGCGATGTGTGGCGATCACTTCATTGCCCGCGATTCAGCGGCCACCCACACGCTGGGCGGCGGCCTCGTGCTCGATCCGGACCCGCCACAGCGGCGCCGGCGCAGTCCTGCACGGCTCGCATGGCTGGGAGCACTGGAGCAACTGGCCGCGGGTGCGGGAATCGGCCCACTGTTGCAGCAGGCGCCCTTCGGCGTTGCCATGGCCGCGCTGCAGCGTTACTGCCGGCGCGCCGCCGACCGGATCGATCTTCCTGCAGACACGCGACGCATCGTCACCCGCGAAGACACGGTAGTCATCCTTGTGTCGCACTGGCAGGCATTGCGCGAGCAGGTGATCGCCTCACTGCGTGGATGGCATGAGCGACGCCCGGACGAACCCGGTGTCGACAGCGGCCGCCTGCAGCGCAGCACCCTGCCCGCACTTGCAGCGAGCCTCTGGAATGCGCTGCTGCAGGACCTGTTGGACGACGGCAGCGTGCAACGCGTGGGTGCCTGGTGGCGCCTGCCCGGGCATGACCATGCGCCACCGGAACGCGAGCGTCTGCTGCTGGAACGCGTGCTGCCGCAACTGCACGCCGGTCGCTTCGATCCGCCGTGGGTGCGCACCCTTGCTGCCGAGATCGGCCTGGCCGAAGACGAAGTCCGCGCCGTCCTGCGCCGTGCCACCGCACGTGGCGAGCTGTTCCAGGTGGTGCCGGACCTGTTCTATGCACCCGCGTGCATTGCGGAACTCGCCGCGATCGTCGCGCAGCTGTCACAGGCCAGCGGCACGGTGGATGCGGCCACGTTCCGCGATGCCATCGGCCTGGGCCGCAAACGCAGCATCCAGATCTTGGAGTTCTTCAATCGCGTTGGCTACACTCGACGCGTCGGTGACCAGCATCGGCCGCGCGGCGACCTGCAGTGGAACGCAGCCCGCGACTGAGCCCACCGGTACCGCCGTACTTTCGGAAGGCATGCGCATCCGGGCATGCGGCTGGGCTTCAAACCCAGTAGGGGGCGTCGATCGTTCCCTGGTAGGTTCGACTCCTGCTGCCTTCCGCCATTCGCGTTCCCGCAGGAGATGTCGGCATGGCCACGCACGCGCAGTCCCCCGCCCCTTCAACGGCCGATGCCCCGCAACGACTGACCTCTCTCGCGCATGGCGGCGGCTGCGGCTGCAAGATCGCGCCGGGCGTGCTGAGCGAACTGCTGCGTGGCGTTCCAGCACTTCCGGCACCGGCTGAGCTGCTGGTGGGCCGTGAGAACAGCGACGACGCCGCGGTGTATCGCCTCGATGACCGGCAGGCGATCGTCGCCACCACCGACTTCTTCATGCCGATCGTCGACGACCCGTTCGACTTCGGCCGCATCGCGGCCACCAACGCGCTGTCGGACCTGTATGCGATGGGCGCGCGCCCGCTGTTCGCACTGGCCATCGTCGGCATGCCGATCAACACGCTGCCGCAGGACACGATCCGCGGCATTCTGCAGGGTGGCGAACGCGCCTGCGCCGATGCTGGCATCGTGGTCGCTGGTGGCCACAGCATCGATTCGGTGGAACCCATCTACGGCCTGGCTGCGATCGGCGTGCTCGACCCGCAACGACTCAAGCGCAATGCCGATGCCCGCGCCGGCGACGTGCTGGTGCTGGGCAAGCCGTTGGGCGTGGGCGTGTATTCGTCGGCGCTGAAGAAGGAAGTGCTGGATGCCGACGGCTACCGGCAGATGATCGCGTCGACCACCCGCCTGAACACCGTGGGCGTGCCGCTGGCCGCGCTGGACGGTGTGCATGCCATGACCGACGTCACCGGCTTCGGCCTGCTCGGCCACCTGCTGGAAGTGTGCCGCGCCAGTGGTGTCGCTGCCGAGGTGGACAGTGCACAGGTGCCGCTGCTGCCGCAGGCGCTGGAGCTGCTGCAGCGTGGCTGCGTGACCGGCGCTTCCCACCGCAACTGGGCCTCGTATGGCGCCGAGGTGCGCTTCGCCGAGGGCTTGGCCGCCCATTGGCAGCCGCTGCTGACCGATCCGCAGACCAGCGGCGGACTGCTGGTGTCGTGCGCTCCGGAGGCGGTGGATGCAGTGCTGGCCTGCTTCCACGACGCGGGGTTCGGCCAGGCAGCCGTGGTCGGGCGTTTGAGCGAAGGAGCGCCGGGCGTCAGCGTGCGCTGATGCGCTGGAACGACAAGGGCGCCCGAAGGCGCCCCTGCTGTACCGCTGGATGCAACATCACTCGATGTTCTGCACCTGTTCGCGGATCTGGTCGATCAGCACCTTCAGCTCCACCGCCGCATTGGACGTACGGCTGTCCACGGACTTCGAGCCCAGCGTGTTGGCTTCGCGGTTGAACTCCTGCAGCAGGAAGTCCAGGCGGCGACCGACCGGCTCGCGCTGCTTGAGCACGCGGCGGATCTCGACGATGTGGCTGCCGAGGCGGTCCAGCTCCTCATCCACGTCCAGCTTCTGCAGCCACAGCACCAGTTCCTGCTCGGCGCGGCCGGGGTCGACCGGGTGCGGCAGGTCGGCCAGGCGTGCGGCCAGCTTGGCGCGCTGGCCGTCGCGAATGGCCGGAATCAGCGTGCGGACTTCGGTGGCGATGCGTTCGATGCCGTCCACACGCTCGCTGATGGCCGCAGCCAACTTGCCGCCTTCGCGCTCACGGGCCTCGACGAAGCCATCCAGCACCTGGTCCAGCAGCGCCAGCGCCTCGACCTGCAGGGCGGCGGCGTCGGTGGCCTCGCCACGGGTCACGCCCGGCAGCTGCAGCAGGTCGGTGAAGCTGACCTGCAGGTTGGGGAAATCGGAGGTCAGGCGGTGCGCCAGGCGGCCCAGCTGGCCCAGCAGGGCCTCGTCCACCTGCAGGTTGGCCGCCGCTTCCGGCGCGCGCAGGCGCATCACCAGATCCAGCTTGCCACGGCTCAGGCGCGCGGCGATGCGCTCGCGCAGCTGCGGTTCGAGCGCCCGCAGTTCCTCGGGCAGGCGGGTGCCGACCTCCAGGAAACGGTGGTTGACCGAGCGCAGCTCGCAGCCCAGCGTGCCCCACGGGGTGACCCGCTCGCCGCCGGCGTAGGCGGTCATGCTTCGAATCATGGATTGTGTCCGGTGCGTGCAAAGGGGGAATGGTACCCTAGCGCCCTCACCAGAGCCCCCTTGCCCGCCCCGTGAAGGCCGCGGGCGTGGCGGCGTACTCCCTCGCCATTACGGAACCCGCACCATGTCCGATTCCCGCCCCAGCGGCCGCCAGCCCGACCAGCTCCGCCCGGTCGTCATCCAACGCGGCTTCACCCGCCACGCCGAAGGTTCGGTGCTGGTGTGCTTCGGTGAAACCCGTGTGCTGTGCACCGCCAGCGTCGAGAACCGCGTGCCGGGCTTCCTGCGCGGCAAGGGCGAAGGCTGGGTCACCGCCGAGTACGGCATGCTGCCACGCGCCACCCACACCCGCAGTGACCGTGAAGCCGCGCGCGGTAAGCAGGGCGGCCGCACCCTGGAGATCCAGCGCCTGATCGGCCGCAGCCTGCGCGCCTGCGTGGATCGCAACGCGCTGGGCGAGCGCACCATCACCCTCGACTGCGACGTGCTGCAGGCCGACGGTGGCACCCGCACGGCCGCCATCACCGGCGCCTACGTGGCGCTGGTCGATGCGGTGAACGTGCTGATCAAGCGTGGCGACATCAAGCGCAACCCGATCCTGGGCGCAGTGGCCGCCGTATCGGTAGGCGTGTACCGCGGCACCCCGGTGCTGGACCTGGACTACGCCGAAGACAGCGACTGCGACACCGACATGAACGTGGTGATGAACGACGGTGGAGGCTTCATCGAGCTGCAGGGCACCGCCGAAGGCCACGCCTTCCGTCGCGATGAACTGGATGCGCTGCTGGGCCTGGCCGAAAAGGGCGTGGGCGAACTGCTGGCCGCACAGCAGGCGGCGCTGTCGGCATGAACCGCCGCATCGCCCTGACCACCCTGGTGGTGGCCGACTATGACGAAGCCATTGCCTGGTACACCGGCAAGCTCGGCTTCGCACTGTTGGAGGACATCGACCAGGGCCACAAGCGCTGGGTGGTGGTCGGCCCGACCGACGGCAGCGCCGCCGCCCTGCTGCTGGCCCGCGCCAGCGACGAGGAGCAGCGCAGCCGCATCGGCAACCAGACCGGCGGCCGCGTCGGCTTCTTCCTCAACACCGACGACTTCCGCCGCGACCACGCGGCGATGGTCGCCGCCGGCGTCGAGTTCCTGGAAGCGCCGCGCGAAGAACCCTATGCAACGGTTGCGGTGTTCCGCGATCTGTATGGCAACACCTGGGACCTGCTGGAGCCCCGTCAATGAAGAAACTGGTACTGGCCAGCCACAACGCCGGCAAGCTGGTGGAGATGCAGGAGATCCTTGCCGATCTGCCGCTGCAGATCACCTCGGCCGCCGAACTGGGCCTGGGCGATGTGGAAGAGACCGGCCTGACCTTCGTCGAGAACGCGCTGCTGAAGGCACGCGCAGCCTGCGAAGCGACCGGCCTGCCGGCGCTGGCCGATGATTCGGGCCTGATCGTCGATGCCCTCGGCGGTGCGCCGGGCCTGTACAGCGCACGCTATGCCGGCCACCCGACCAATGCCGCAGCCAACAATGCCAAGCTGCTGGACGCGATGACCGATATTCCCGATGGCCAGCGCAGCGCCCGCTTCTATGCGGTGATCGTGCTGCTGCGCCACGCCACCGACCCGCAGCCGTTGATCTGCGAAGGCCGCTGGGAAGGGCAGATCATCCGCGAACTGCGCGGCACCAATGGTTTCGGCTACAACCCGGTATTCCTGGACACCACCCACGGCCTGACCGCCGCGGAAATGGAGCCGGCACTGAAGAACGCCATCAGCCACCGCGCCATTGCCCTGCAGCAGCTCAAGCAGCAACTGGCGACGCTGTACTGACGCCACCCGATCGACCCAGGGAAGCCGGCCAGCGGCCGGCACTACCGAAGAAGCCCATGCCGCACGCCCACGACCACTGCAACCACCTGCCCGGCGAAGCCTGCTCCGCCGACCACGACAACCCGCCGCGGCTGGTGCCGCCACCGCTGTCGTTGTACGTGCACCTGCCGTGGTGCGTGCGCAAATGCCCGTACTGCGATTTCAATTCGCACCAGGCCAAGGGCGAGCTGCCGTTCGACGCTTATATCGATGCGCTGCTGCGCGACCTCGACCAGGACCTGCCGCTGGTCTGGGGCCGGGTGGTGCACAGCGTGTTCTTCGGTGGCGGCACGCCCAGCCTGTTCCCGCCGGAGGCGATCGACCGCTTCCTGCAACAGGCCAGCGCACGCCTGCGTTTCGCGCCCAATGCCGAAATCACCCTGGAAACCAACCCGGGCACCGCCGAACATGGCCGCTTCGACCGCTATCGCGCGGCCGGCGTGAACCGCCTCAGCTTCGGCATCCAGAGCTTCGACGACGCCATGCTCAAGCGCCTGGGCCGCATCCACGACAGTGGCGAAGCCGAGCGCGCGGTGAAGATGGCGCAGGACGCGGGCTACGACAACTTCAACATCGACCTGATGTACGCGCTGCCGGAACAGACCCTGGCCGGTGCCGAGGCCGACCTGGAACGCGCGTTCGCGCTGCAGCCGGCACACATCTCCCACTACCAGCTGACCCTGGAACCGAACACGGTGTTCTTCGCGCGGCCGCCGCAGGGCATTCCCGATGAAGACAACGCCTGGGACATGCAGGAACACTGCCAGGCATTGCTGGCACAGGCCGGTTTCGGCCAGTACGAGGTCAGCGCCTATGCGCGCCCCGGCCGGCAGAGCGCGCACAATCTGAACTACTGGCGCTTCGGCGACTACCTGGGCATCGGTGCCGGCGCGCACGGCAAGATCAGTTCCGGCGCCGGGGAGCATGTGCTGCGACGTTGGAAGCTGAAGCACCCGCAGGCCTACCTGGACAGCGCCGGCACGCCCGCCTCGTTCGGCGGCGACGATGTGATCGCGCCGGAGCGCCTGCCGTTCGAGTACATGCTCAACCTGCTGCGCCTGCACGAAGGTTTCGGCCTGCGCGATTTCGAGTCGCGCACGGGGCTGCCGCGCAGCGTGCTGGACGCTCCCCTGGCCGAGGCCGTGCAGCGCGGCTGGCTGGACATGACCGATGGCCATGTGCAGCCGACCGAGCTGGGCCGCCGCTTCACCAACGATGTGGTGAGCCTGTTCCTGGAGGATTGATCCTCGCCTGACAGAGGATCGTTCCGGCCGCTGGCCGGCAATCCGGTGAAGACATATCTGCCGGCCAGCGGCCGGCACCACCGTTCATCGGTCGGGCCAGGCCCGGCGGATGCGATTCACGTTCAGCCTAAAGTAGCGCCGACATCGGCCGACACGGTAGATTCACCAGATCGATCCGCGGGAATCCGGGTACCGCCTGCCGATGTCAGCTGTCTTTTCCATCACTCCTGCCGACAAGAACCGCCTGGCCGCCAGCGATCTGCCACCGCGGGTACGTGAGCTGCTGGGCGCGCTGATCGGCCTGTGCCGGCAGACGCTGGCGGCGCCCCTGATCCTGACCGTCGAGGCGCTGGAGCAGACCCTGCTGCACGACGCCGACCGCGCACGCAATCCGCAGCAGCAGGCCGAGCTGATGGCCCAGCGTGGACAGCTGCACGCCTTCGCCGGCCATTTCGCCGATCGCATGCTCGATGCCGTGGCCGACGCCCTCGCGCGGTTGCGCGAACCGGTCAGCGGTGTCAGTACCAGTGCTGGGCCGCCAGCGCTGCCGGGCATGCTCGGGCTGTCGCTGGTTGATGAGCACGAAGTGGATCGCGACCTGCTGCTGACCGAGATGGTGCGGCGCGAAACCCTGCGTTCAACCAACACACTGAACCTGCTTGGCCAACGCCTGGGCGTGCTGGCGGCGGCGCCGGCCTTCGAGGCCGACACCCTGCCACTGGCACCGCAGGCACTGTGCGCGATGGTGCGCCGGATTGCCGAACAGGACGCGCTGAGCGTCGAGGTACAGCTGGCGCTGTATCGCAGTTTCGAACGGCAGGTGCTGGAACGGCTGGGCGATATCCTTGACCGTGCCAATGCCCTGCTGGCCCAGTCCGGTGTACTGCCGGGGCTGGTCTACACCCCCTACCTGGCACGCTCGTCGAGCACGCGGCGGATCATCACCCAGTCGGTGGGGGGCGGCCGCACCACGCAGCCGGCCAAGCGCACCGCAGCCCCCCTGACAGGCTGGAACGGTTCGGCACCGGCCGGCTCCTGGTCCAGCCTGGTACAGGACGCCTTCCACGAGGGCGGCGCAGGCGGCCCCGCCACGCCGGGCGTGACCACCTCCACCGGCAGTGCACTGCATGAACTGCTGCAGCAGGCACGGCACGGCAGCCCTGCCCCGGCGGACAGCGGCGCGGTGCCCAGCGCGGCAGTCGACGCGGTACTCGCGCGCCTGCAGGCCCAGTCCAGTGCGGCAACCGGTGTGGCCGACCTGCAGGCTGCCGTGGTCGCGCAGCTGCGCAGCGAGCATGGTGCGCAAGCCCAGCTGGGCAGTCACGACCGGGACAACCTCGACCTGCTGCGCATGCTGATGCAGCAGGTGCAACAGCAGCAGCGCCCCGATCCAGTGCCGGCCGCGCTGCTGGCCCGCCTGCAGGTACCTCTGGCACGCGCCGCCATGGCCGATCCGGGCTTCTTCGTGCGCGACGAACACCCCGCGCGTGAGCTGCTCAATCAGATCGCCGAAGTCGGCGCCAACTGGCTGGGCGATGAGGATGTCGACCCGCAGTTGCTGCAGCGCATGGCGCAGAGCGTGCAGGGCCTGCTGGGGCAGGATGCGCGTTCGCCGGAAGTCTTTGCCGCCGCTAGTGAAGACGTGCAGCAGCACCAGCGCGCGGCGGCCCATCGTGCCGAACTGGCCGAGCGCCGCCATGTGGAAGCCGCGCGCGGCAAGGAACGATTGGAACTGGCCCGTCGCCAGGCCACCGCACAGATCGACCAGTGCTGCGACACCCGGTCGCCACCGCGCTTCGTGCAGACCTTGTTGCGCCAGGCCTGGGCCGATGCACTGACCCTCACCCGCCTGCGCCATGGCGACGATTCACCGCAATGGCAGGAGCGCCTGCAACAGACCGAGCGCATCGCTGCCATCACCGCGCAGGCCATCGACGCTCCCGGCGGCACCGATACCGTACTGGCAGCGGACGTGGAGGCCGCATTGCTGCAGGTCGGCTACCACGCCGAGGAAGCCGCCGCTGTCGCGCGCAGGCTGGCCACGCCCGGCGGCGAGGATGAAAGCACCTCGCGTACCGAGCTCAGCGCACGCCTCAAGGCACGTGCGCGCCTGGGCGAGCACGCCGGCACGAACAGTGGCGCCGCACCTGCCACGCCGCGCAGCAGCGCCGAAGAAGCCGCCTACCAACAGCTGTCCAGCCTGCCGTTCGGCAGTTGGTTCGACATCGACACGGGCGATGGCACGATGCGCCGCCAGCGCCTGTCCTGGTACAGCCTGCTGACCGGCCACGCGTTGTTCGTCAATGCGCG
This sequence comes from Stenotrophomonas sp. I18B00994, assembly GCF_014145825.1. Classification (NCBI taxonomy): domain Bacteria; kingdom Pseudomonadati; phylum Pseudomonadota; class Gammaproteobacteria; order Lysobacterales; family Lysobacteraceae; genus Stenotrophomonas; species Stenotrophomonas sp. I18B00994. The sequence goes on from NZ_JACIUW010000029.1 coordinate 20,646, forward strand.
CGGGCAGAAGATCACCGATACCGACCTGGATGCGCTGGCACGGCAGATCAGTGCCGGGCGCGCGCAGCTGGTCACCGAAGACAAGGGCCGGCTGGTCGACCGTGCCTGGGAAGCCAGCCTCGGTGCGCTGCGCGCACTGGCCACGGCTCGCGCACAGGAGACCCCCGCATGAAAGCCGTACCGCCGCAGGACACCCGCCGCGCGCCGCGCCGCCAGGTCTCGGACCTGGTGCCGGTTACCGACCAGATGCGCGAGTGCGTGGTCGGGCGCCTCGGCAATGTCTCCGAAACTGGCATGCTGATGCTGGCCAGCATGCCGCTGCGCGAGGATGCGCTGTACCAGCTGCGCTTTCCCTTGCCGTTGGGTGATGGCCGCCAGCAGGCCATCGACGTAGGCGTGCATCTGCTGTGGAGCGAGCCCGCACACGTTCCCGGGCAGAGCTGGACCGGCTTCCGCTTCCTGACCCTGTCGCGCGAACATCGACAGCTGCTGCGGCAGTGGGTGGGCGAAGACAGCGACGAGGGACCGGTTTCGACGGCCTGAGTGCCGGTTCCGGCACAGCGGTTTTTCGCGGTATGCGGCAGAATCTAAGGCCGTTTTCCGTGTCGAGCCACCGCAATGATCCAGCAAGACCCCGGCGCCCTGTATTCCGACCACCTGGCCGTGCTGTGCCGACGCGCCGAGCAGGCGCTGGCCCGCGGCGGCTTCGACCATCTGGTGGTGCCCAGCGGCACCCTGCACTACCAGGTGTTCGACGACCGCGACTACCCGTATGCGGTCAACCCGCAGTTCAAGGCCTGGCTGCCGCTGACCCGCGTGCCCAACAGCTGGATCGTGTTCACCCCGGGCAAGCGCCCGGCAGTGATCTTCCACCAGCCCTTCGACTACTGGCACGTGGTACCGGACGCCCCCAGTGGCTGGTGGGTGGAGCACTTCGACATCCACATCATCCGCAAGCCCGAAGAGGCGCTGGCCCTGCTGCCGGCCGACCCGTCGCGCTGCGCGATCCTGGGCGAGCCGCAGAGCGCACTGGGCAACTACGTGCCGAACAATCCAGCGCCGGTGGTGAACTACCTGGAATGGCACCGCGGCAGCAAGACACCGTATGAAATCGCACTGATGCGCCAGGCCCAGGTGCTGGGCGTGCGCGGCCACCGCGCCGCCGAGGCCTCGTTCCGCAACGGTGCCGACGAATTCAGCATCCACATGGCGTACTGCCAGGCCGTCGGCCAGGATGCCAACGAGCTGCCCTACGGCAACATCGTGGCGTTGAACGAACACGCCGCCGTGCTGCATTACACCGAGCTGGGCCGCAAGGCACCGCAGCCGCTGCGCAGCTTCCTGATCGACGCCGGCGCCAGTGCGCACGGCTACGCCAGCGACATCACCCGCACCTACGCCGCGCAGGGCCACGACGAATTCGCCGCGATGATTGCGGCCGTCGACGCCGCCCAGCAGCAGATGTGCGCAGCGGTGCGCCCGGGCTTCGACTACAAGCAGCTGCACGTGGACGCACATCTTTCGCTGATGGGCGTGCTGAAGGACTTCGGCGTGATCAAGGTGTCGCCACAGACCGCGCTGGAGACCGGCGTCAGCGCCGCATTCTTCCCGCACGGCATCGGCCACCTGATCGGCCTGCAGGTGCACGACGTGGCCGGCTTCGCCGCCAGCGACGAGGGCGGCCGCATCGAGCGCCCGGCCGGCCATCCCTACCTGCGCCTGACCCGCGTGCTGGAACCGGGCATGGTGGTGACCATCGAGCCAGGCCTGTACTTCATCGACATGCTGTTGAACGAAGTGAAGGACGCCGGCCATGGTGATGCGATCAACTGGGAGCGCGTGGACTTCTTCCGTCCGTATGGTGGCATCCGCATCGAAGACGAAGTGCTGTGCACTGATGGCGAGGCGGACAACCTGACGCGGCCGGCGTTTGCGGCGGCGAACGGCTGAGCCCCTCGTGGTGGGGCGCTGAATTCAGAAGCCGCGCTTGGTGGGGCGGGTAGGCCATGCAGGGGACGCTGCAAGTACGTCCCTGTAAGCTCGATGGCGCCATCCATGGCGCCAACGCCCCTGCATGGCCTACCCGCCCCACCTTTGACAGTTTCCTGCCGCGTCCAACCACGGAAAAGAAAAAAGAAAAGCAGAAGCGGGTCGCTCGCTGCGCTCGCTCTGTGTCGACCACGGTCGACACCTACCCAACAGCCGCGTGAACCTGTCGAAGGCGGGGTACTGTGGGTTTGCGGGGTGTGAGCGGCATGGATGCCGCGACCAAGCCCCCATGGACGGGTTTACGGCGTCCCCGCAAACCCACAGTGCCCCGCCATCCCACGGAATGCCCGCTGTTGCTGTTGCTGTTGAGGTTGCTGTTGAGGTTGCCGGCCAGCGGCCGGCACTACCGCAGGTGCAGGGCTGCAAGCCCTGCAGAACACCCCTTACCCCGCCATCACCGCTTCAATCTCGTCGGCGCTGCGCGCCAGGCCTTCGGTCAGCACGCGATGGCCATCGTCGGTGATCAGCACGTCATCCTCGGTACGGATGCCGATACCGCGCCAGCGCGGCTCCACCGTCGTGTCATCCACGCCGATGTACAACCCCGGCTCGATGGTGAACGCCATGCCCGGCTCCAGCAGACGCGAGTCACCGGCCAGGCGGTAGTCGCCCACGTCGTGCACGTCCATGCCGATCCAGTGCCCGGTCTTGTGCCGGTAGAAGCGCTGGTACAGGCCTTCGGCCAGGTTCTTTTCCAGCGTACCCTTCAGCAGGCCCAACCGCAGCAGGCCCTCGGTCAGGGTCTGCACTGCGGCGAGGTGACCGGCCTCGTACGGCACGCCCGGCCTGGCCTGGGCCAACGCAGCGGCCTGCGCATCGCCGACCAGGTCGTGCAGTGCACGCTGCTCGGCACTGAAGCGGCCATTCACCGGGAACGTGCGGGTGATGTCACTGGCGTAGCCACGGTACTCGGCACCGGCGTCGATCAGCACCAGCTCGCCGTCGCGCGAACGCGCGTTGTTGTCGCGGTAATGCAGGATGCAGCCGTTGCGGCCGGCGCCGACGATGCTGCAGTACGCGGGCACCGCATCATTGGCGCGGAACACGCGTTCCAGCTCCGCCTGCAGTTCGTACTCGTGGATGCCGGCCCTGGCGGCCTTCATCGCGGCCAGATGCGCACGCACGCTGATCTGCGCGGCGTGGTGCATCAACGCCACTTCGGCACCGGACTTGAACAGGCGCTGCTCGTGCAGCAGGTGGCCCAGTTCGAGGAACTCGTGCGGCGGCTGCGCACCGTGGCGCACCTGCGAACGCACGCGGTTGACCCAGCCGATCAGCTTCAGGTCGAAGTCGGCATCCCGGCCGAAGTGGTAGTAGACGCGCGAACGGCCTTCCAGCAGGCCCGGCAGGATGTCGTCCAGATCATTGATCGGGTAGGCGTCGTCCATGCCGTACTGCGCCACCGCGCCTTCCTGGCCGGCGCGGCTGCCGTCCCAGGCTTCGCGTTCGGCATCGCGCTCGCGGCAGAACAGGATGGCCTCGCCGTGGCGTCGGCCCGGGATCAGTACCAGCACTGCTTCCGGCTCCGGGAAGCCGCTCAGGTACTGGAAATCCGAATCCTGCCGGAACGGATAATGGGTATCGAGGCTGCGCACCTTCTCGGCCGCCGCCGGCAGCACCAGGATCGCGTCCTCGCCGGCCATGTCCATCAGCTGGCGGCGGCGACGCTTGTACTCGCCGGCGGCAATGCCGGTGCGCTGCTTGATGTCCATCAGTTCAGGCGCTGACGATGGCGCGAGGCCAGCACCACGTCGCCGTGCAGCAGGAGCACCGCCACGCGGATGAATTCCTCGATCTCCGACAGAGCTTCGTCGTCATCATCGCCACCGGCCTCGAAATCCTCGCTGGAGGCACGCGCCAGGCTGGCCATGTCGGTCAGCGCTTCCTCGCCCTCTTCGGACAGGGTCGGGCGGCGGCCGCCGCTGCCCAGGCCGAAGCCGCCCAGGAAGGAACGGGTCCAGCTGAACATGGCATCGGCCTGCGCGGATACGTCGTCGCCGTCGGTCAGCAGCAGCTCGAAGGCGAAGTCGCGGTCTTCCAGCTGCTTGATGGTGGCCTGCAGCAGCTGCCCCAGCACGCTGTCGGCAGCCACCGGCGGCAGGTTGTCGTCGGCCAGCACGCGCGCCGGCCAGTCGTTGCCGGGGGCACCGCCGGCAGCCAGCCAGCCGCACAGCGCGCCGTGCAGCTCGGCAGCGGTGGCGCCCAGGCCCAACGCCTGGCTGGCGCGGGTAACGTCGTCGACGGAGGGAAGTTCGGTCATCGTGCGGCTCGTTCGGAAAGGAAACCCGGGGCGCGCACGCGCGCGCCCGTGAGACCCCGTAGTGTAGCAACCCGACGGCATCCTCTCCGCAGCCGTCCAGCCTTGCTGCGACAACGCTTGACCGCCCTTGCCCGGCTTGCCTATCGTGCCCGCATGGAACCCGCCGATCCCCTTGCCCAGCTGCAGGACTTCGCCGCCCGCGTGGAAGCGTTGCTTGAACGCACCCAGCGCCTGGCCGAGGAGAACCGCAGCCTGCGCCACCAGCAGGAACAGCTGGTGGCCGAGCGCTCGACGCTGCTGGCCAAGAATGAGCAGGCACGTTCGCGGGTGGAAGCAATGATCAGCCGGCTCAAATCCCTGGAGCAGCACACATGAGCGCCGAACCGGTCAGTGTCCGCATCCTCGATCGTGAATACACCGTGGGCGTCGGCGGCGATGAACGTGACAGCCTGATGGCCGCCGCACGCCTGCTGGATGCGCGCATGCGCGAGATCCGCGGCAGCAACCGCATGGCCGCGGTTGATCGCGTTGCCGTACTGGCCGCGCTGAACCTGGCCCACGAACTGCAGCTGCTGCGCGACGAAAACGCCCGCCAGGCCGTGGCCCTGCAGCAGACCCTGGCCGACCTGAACCGGCGCCTGGACCGCGCCATCGACGGCGGCGCCTGAAAATCGTGCAAAACGCGTCTTCTCATATCTGAATTGGCACGGACTGTTGCCGACGAACGGCCTATCCAGATCCTGCGTGCTGGCTATAATGGTCACGCGTTCTCTGCGGTACTCGACGGCATGTGCAAACATTCGCCTTGTCCCTTAAGAACGACACCGGGAGCGCGACAGCGCCGGGAGTGCAGGTCCGCCTTGCAGCGGGAAGCCCGATGGTTCTCCAGCGTTCCCACTTGAGCCCCCGGGTTCAAGGTCGTTTCGCATGCATCGACATTGCGGAGAATGCAATATTCCAGCAAGGGCGGCGTCTTCGGGCGTCGCCCTTGTTCTTTCCGGCACAATGACGGCTGATCCTTGCCGCACGCTGCCATGACCGACCCGCGCCAGGCCCTGCGCCACGACCTGCGGCAACGCCGCCGCGACCTTTCCGCCGCTAAGCGCATCGCCGCCGCCGAATCGCTTGCCGATGCCCTGCTCGCCCTGCCGTTCGCCCCGCGCGAAGGCGCCGTGGCCGGCTACTGGGCGCTGGATGGCGAGATCGCCCTGCACCGCTGGCAGTTGCAGTTGCCCGAAGGCCTCACCTACTGCCTGCCGGTGCTGGCCGGCGACGTGCTGCGCTTCGCGCCGTGGCGGCCGGGGCAGCCGCTGACCAGCAACCGCTACGGCATTCCCGAGCCGGACGTGGCGCTGGAAGACACCCTGGAACCAGCACAGATGGCGCTGGTGGTGGCCCCGCTGGTGGGTTTCGACACGCAGTGCCGGCGGCTGGGCATGGGGGGCGGCTGGTATGATCGCAGCTTCGCCTTCCGCCACGACCGGCCGGCGCCGCCCTGGCTGGTCGGTGCTGCGTTCGCGGTGCAGCAGGTCGAGTCCTTGCCGGTGGCGTCGTGGGACGTGCCGGTGGATGCGATCTGCACCGAAGACGGCACCCTGTTCCCCTCCGCTGCCCCCGTGAACGCATGACCGCCCGCAAGCGCTACTGGCTGATGAAGTCCGAACCGGACGCCTTCTCCATCGATGACCTGGCCAAGGTCAAGGTCGAACCCTGGAACGGGGTGCGCAACTATCAGGCGCGCAACTTCATGCGCGATGGCATGCAGGTGGGCGACGGCATCCTGTTCTACCACTCCAATACCAAGGTGCCCGGCATCGTCGGCCTGGCCACCGTGGCCAGTACGGCCTACCCGGACGACACCCAGTTCGATCCGAAATCCGACTACCACGACCCCAAGAGCACGCGCGAAAACCCGCGCTGGATGCTGGTGGACGTGGCCTTCGACCGCAAGCTCAAGCAGGTGATCGCGCTGGACGAGATCAAGCTGCACGCCGAAGAACTCGGCGAGGGCTTCCCGCTGGTTGCCAAGGGCAACCGCCTGTCGGTGTTCCCGGTGACCGCCGCGCAGTGGAAGCTGCTGCTGTCGCTGGAAAAGAAATCCTGATTCCCTGCCTGAGAGTTCTCCCATGTCCGAAGCCAAGCGCCTGGCCGCCGAGAAAGCCATCGAGTACGTTGAAGACGGCATGATCGTCGGTGTCGGCACCGGTTCCACCGTGGCCTATTTCATCGATGCCCTGGCCCGCATCCAGCACCGCATCAAGGGCGCTGTGTCCAGCTCCGAGCAGAGCACCGCGCGCCTGAAGCAGCACGGCATCGAGGTGATCGAGCTGAACCACAGCGGCAACCTGTCGCTGTACGTCGATGGCGCCGATGAGTGCGACGCCAACAAGTGCCTGATCAAGGGCGGCGGCGCCGCGCTGACCCGCGAGAAGATCATCGCCGAGGCCAGCGAGCGCTTCATCTGCATCATCGACCCGAGCAAGCGGGTGCCGGTGCTGGGCAGGTTCCCGCTGCCGGTGGAAGTGATCCCGATGGCGCGCAGCCTGGTCGCCCGCCAGATCCGCGACATGACCGGCGGCCAGCCGACCTGGCGTGAAGGCGTGGTCACCGACAACGGCAACCAGATCCTGGACATCCACAACCTGCAGATCACCGATCCGGAAAAGCTGGAGCGCGAGCTCAATCAGCTGCCGGGCGTGGTCTGCGTCGGCCTGTTCGCGCGCCGCCGCGCAGATGTGGTGATCGTCGGCGGCGAGCCGCCGGTCGTGCTCTGACCCTTTCGAAGGATCCTGACGATGTCGCTGTTGCGTTCGCTGCTGATGCTCCCGCTGCTGGCCCTGGCTGGCTGCGCCACCGACGCGGCCCGCCACTGGGTCGAACTGGATGGCGCCCGCTACCAGGTCGAGCTGGCCACCAACGATGAAACCCGCGCACGCGGTCTGATGTTCCGCGACCAGATGGCGGCCGACCACGGCATGCTGTTCATCCACGACCGCGAGGAAATGCAGGCGTACTGGATGAAGAACACCAGGATCGCGCTGGACATCCTGTACTTCGACAGCCAGCGCAAGCTGGTCAGCCAGCAGCGTGATGTGCCGCCGTGCTCGGCCGGCGACATGTGCCCGCCCTACCCCAGCGGTGGCCCGGCACGTTACGTGCTGGAGCTCAACGCCGGCCAGGCCGAGAAGCTCAAGCTGAAGGACGGCACGGAGCTGAAGTTCGGCCCAGGCATCGAGTAACAGGGTTCTGCCCGCGGTAGTGCCGGCCGCTGGCCGGCAACCCTGCAGGGGTCAGATCCCTTTCGCACGCGAAAGGGATCTGACCCCTGGATTTTTCACGCGGCACCGCTTGAAACCGCCTGCGAATGACGCCAGTCTGTGATCATGCAGGACCGGATCACACTCCCCGACTGGGATGCACTGGCCGACCTCGAAGACGAGGCGCTGCCCTTGTTGCCGACCGCGCTGCTGATCGCGCGCGATGAATACCCCGATCTGCAGCCGTCCACCTACGACGCGCTGATCCAGAGCCATGTCGACCACCTCCGTTCGGAAGTGGAGAGCATCGACAACAGCCCACTGAAAATGGCGGCGATCAACCGCCACCTGTTCGACGAGCTGGGCTACAGCGGCGACCACGACGAGTATTACGACCCGCGCAACAGCTACCTCAACCAGGTGTTCGAGCGGCGCCTGGGCAATCCGATCTCGTTGGCGCTGGTGCAGATGGAAGTCGCGCGCCGGCTCGGCATACCGTTGGATGGCGTGTCCTTCCCCGGCCACTTCCTGGTGCGCTTGCCGGTGGACGACGGCGTGCTGGTGATGGACCCGTTCAACGGTGGCCGGCCACTGGACGTGGACGAACTGCGCGAACGCGCCAAGTCACACCTGGGCGGGCAGATGCCCGATGACCAGGTGCTGGCGCAGATCCTCGACCCGGCGCCGGCGCGCGCGATCCTGATGCGCATGCTGCGCAACCTGCATGGCGTCTACGCCGAAGCCGGTGAATGGGATCGTGCCGCACGCAGTGCCGACCGCCTGCTGAAACTGGCGCCCGAGCAGGACGACGCGCTGCGCGACCGCGGCCTGGCGTACCTGCAACTGGAGTATCTGGCCGGTGCCCGCCATGACCTGGGGCAGTACCTGAAGCGCAATCCCGAGGCCAGCGATGCGCAGTGGCTGCGCGAGAAGCTGATCGACCTCGGCGGGCCGATGCCGCGGCTGCATTGAGGGTGTCGGTGTGTGGACCAACGGTCCACACCCACCCCAACGGTCAGCACCCACAGGATGGGCCGGGTGGCCCGCCGGTCAATCGACCTCGACCATCTCGAAATCGGCCTTGGTCACCCCGCAGTCCGGGCAGGTCCAGGTCTCGGGAATGTCCTCCCAACGCGTCCCGGGCTCAATACCCTCCTCCGGCAAGCCTTCCGCTTCGCTGTACAGGAAGCCGCAGACCACGCACATCCAGGTTCGCAGGGTGGTGGGGCTGGCGTCGCTCATCGGATAATCGGGGCTGGATTCACGGGCGGCCATTGTCCCATTGCAGCCCACGCACCGGTAGCCATCGATGACTTCTGCTTCCCCGGCGCCCCGCGGCGTCTACCTGATCACCCCGGACGAGCCCGATACCGCGCGCCTGCTGGCCCGTACCGCGCCGCTGCTGGCCGCGGGTGCCACCTGGCTGCAGTACCGCAACAAGACCGCCAGCGACGCGCTGCGGCAGGAACAGGCGGCGGCCCTGCAAGGCCTGTGCGCCGCCCACGGCGTGCCGCTGATCGTCAACGACGATCCGGTGCTGGCCAAGGCCGTGGGCGCCGCCGGCGTGCATCTGGGCGGCACCGACGGGGACATCCCCAGCGCGCGCGCGCTGCTCGGTGCCGAGGCCATCATCGGCGCCTCCTGCTACGACCAGCTGGCCAATGCCGAGAAGGCCGTGGCGGCCGGCGCCAGCTATGTGGCCTTCGGCGCCTTCTTCCCGACCACCACCAAGGTCACCAGCAGCCGCGCCCACACCGACCTGCTGCGGCAAAGCGCCGCACTCGGCGTGCCGCGGGTGGCGATCGGCGGCCTGACGCCGGACAATGTCGGTCCCATCATCGACGCCGGCGCCGATCTGGTGGCCGTGGTCAGCGGTATCTATGCCGCATCGGACCCGGTCGCGACCCAGCGCGCCTATCTCGCCCAGTTCGCGTAATGCCCAGGAAAGCCCCATGAACCACGACCAGTCCCACGCCCTGTTCTCCCGTGCCCAGCAGCTGCTGCCGGGCGGCGTCAATTCGCCGGTACGTGCGTTCAAGTCGGTCGGCGGCGAGCCGTTCTTCGTTGAACGCGCCGATGGCGCCTACCTGTACGACGTCGATGGCAACCGCTACATGGACTACGTCGGTTCCTGGGGCCCGATGATCGTCGGCCACAACCACCCGGCCGTGCGCCAGGCGGTGAAGAAGGCGATCGACAATGGCCTGTCCTTCGGTGCGCCGTGCGCGGCCGAAGTCACCATGGCCGAGACCATCACCCGCCTGGTGCCATCGTGCGAGATGGTGCGCATGGTCAACTCCGGCACCGAGGCCACGCTGTCGGCGATCCGCCTGGCGCGTGGCGCCACCGGCCGCAACCGCATCGTCAAGTTCGAAGGCTGCTACCACGGCCACGGCGACTCGTTCCTGGTCAAGGCCGGCAGCGGCATGCTGACCCTGGGCGTGCCAACCTCGCCGGGCGTCCCGGCCGGCCTGAGCGAACTGACCCTGACCCTGCCGTACAACGACTTCGAAGCGGCCACCGCCCTGTTCGAACAGCAGGGTGACGACATCGCCGGCCTGATCATCGAACCGGTGGTCGGCAACGCCAACTGCATCCCGCCGCGCGAGGGCTACCTGCAACACCTGCGTGCGCTGTGCACGAAGCATGGCGCGCTGCTGATCTTCGACGAAGTGATGACCGGCTTCCGTGTTGCCCTCGGCGGTGCGCAGGCGCATTACGGCATCACCCCGGACCTGACCACTTTCGGCAAGATCATCGGCGGTGGCATGCCGGTGGGTGCCTACGGTGGTCGCCGCGAGCTGATGCAGCAGATCGCACCGGCCGGCCCGATCTACCAGGCCGGCACGCTGAGCGGCAATCCGGTGGCGATGGCCGCCGGACTGGCGATGCTGGAGCTGATCCAGCAGCCGGGCTTCCACGCCGACCTGGCCGAGCGCACCGCGCGCCTGTGTGCCGGCCTGGAAGCGGCCGCCGCCGAATCCGGTGTGGCCGTGACCACCACCTGCGTGGGTGCGATGTTCGGGCTGTTCTTCACCAGCGAGAAGGTGGAGACCTATGCGCAGGCCACCGCCTGTGACATTCCGGCGTTCAACCGCTTCTTCCACGCAATGCTGGAGCAGGGCGTGTTCCTGGCCCCGTCGGCGTACGAGGCCGGCTTCCTGTCCAGCGCCCACGACGATGCCGTGATCGAGGCGACGCTGGCCGCAGCACGCGTGGCGTTCAAGGCTGCCAAGGGCTGATCGCAAAAAAGGGGACGGAGGGGATTAAGTCGTTTGTGCACAAACGACTTAATCCCCTCCGTCCCCTTTTTTTCAACCGAAGACGAACTTGCCCTTCATCATCGCGAAGTGGCCGGGGAACGAGCAGAAGAAGGTGTAGTCACCGCCCTTCTGCAGGCCCTGGGTGGAGAAGCGCACGCGCGTGGTCTCGCCACCGCCGATCACCTTGGTGTGCGCCAGCACGCGCTTGTCGGCCTTCGGCAGGTAGCTGTCGGCCAGGGTCATGCGCATGCCCGCCATCGCCACCGGCTGGTAATCGGCAGTGCGGGTAAGTACCCAGTTGTGGCCCATCGCGGTGGCGGCCAGCTTGCCGGTGTGGCGCAGGGTCAGGTCCACGGCGGTGCAGTCGGCGGCGACCTTGATCTCGCGGCTGCTGAAGCTCATCTGGTCGGTGCTGTCGATGCTGACCGCACACACCCGCGCCATCGCCGACGGCGCCAGCATCAGCGCGCCCAGTCCCACTGCCACCATCCAAGCCTTCATCGTTGCATCTCCTGCGGATTCAAACGCCATTCTAGGCAGCCCCCTGTGGCCGCGTCTGCGACCGTCTGTCGCACGCGCACTCCAGGGTTTCCGCGCATCCACCGCGATGGCATGCTCGGCCGATGCGGATCGATCTGTTGCTGCTGGATGTGGACGGCGTGCTGGTGCAGTACCAGCGCGCGCAGCGCGTGCTGCATCTGGCACAAGCGCTGGATGTCGCGCCGGAAACCGTGCAGGCCGCGCTGTACGACAGCGGGCTGGAAGCAGCACATGACAATGGCACGCTGGATGGCCCGGCCTATCTGGCGCAGCTGAGCAAACAGCTGGGCCGCACCGTTGATGTACACACGTGGATCGCGGCGCGACAGGCCGCCAGCCATCCACAGCCGGCCGTGCTGCAGCGGCTGCAGGCCCTGCAGCTGCCGATGGCGGTGCTGACCAACAATGGCGCACTGATGCAGCAGGCCTTGCCCACTCTGCTACCGGAACTGTTCCCGGCCCTGCATGAGCGCGTGTTCTGCAGCGCGGAGTTCGGCTTGCGCAAACCGGCGCCCGCGGTGTTCCTGCGCACGCTGGAAGCACTGGACGTGGCACCTGCGCGCACGCTGTTCGTCGATGACCTGTTCGCCAACGTGCGCGGCGCACGCGCCGCCGGCCTGCACGCGGAAACCGTGCGCGATGGCCGTGGGCTGGGCAAGGTGTTGAAGCGTTACGCGGTGGGCTGATCGGGGTCAGAGCCCTCTGCGCAGGAGAGGGATCCGACCCCGACGCCAGGGCGTCAGCGCGCGGCGATGAACGCGGCAATTGCCGCGCGCAGGCGCTTGAGGCCTTCAGCCACTTCTTCGTCGGTGATGTTCAGCGACGGCACGAAGCGCAGCACGTCCGGGCCGGCCTGCAGGGTCAGCAGCCCCTGCCCGGCAGCGTGGTCGAGGATCGCACCAGCCTGGCCGGCGAAGTCCTTGCTCAGCACCGCACCCAGCATCAGGCCGCGACCACGCACCTCGCTGAACACGCCGAACTCTTCGTTGATGCGCGCGAAGCCATCGCGCAGCGCCTTCGACTGGCGGCTGACGTTGGCGGCGATCTCCGACGAGGCCAGCTTGCGCAGCGCCACGCGGGCCACCGCAGCGGCCAGCGGGTTGCCACCGAAGGTGGTGCCGTGCGCGCCAAACTGCATGGTCTCGGCCACCTTCGGGCCGGCCAGCATCGCACCGATCGGGAAGCCGCCACCCAGTGCCTTGGCCAGGGTGACCATGTCCGGCACCACGTCGTCCTGCCAGTGCGCGAACAGCGTGCCGGTGCGGCCCATGCCGGCCTGGATCTCGTCCAGCACCAGCAGCGCGTCGTGCTGGTCGCACAGTTCGCGCACGCGCTTGAGGAAGCCGGACTTGGCCGGCATCACGCCGCCCTCGCCCTGGATCGGCTCCAGCATCACCGCCGCCACGTCACCGGCGGCCATCGCGGTTTCCAGCTGCACTTCGTCGTTGAAATCGATGTAGCGGAAGCCACCCGGCAGCGGCTCGTAGCCTTCCTGGTACTTCGGCTGCGCGGTAGCGGTCACCGCGCCCATGGTGCGGCCGTGGAAGCTGCCACGGAAGGTGATGATGACGCGCTTGTCGGCCGGGCGGCCCTGGCTGGAGGCCCACTTGCGGACCATCTTGATCGCCACTTCGTTGGCTTCGGCGCCGGAGTTGCACAGGAACACCCGCTCGGCGAAACGACTGGCCTTCACCAGTTCCTCGGCCAGGTGCAGCGGCGGTGCGCTGTAGAACACGTTGCTGGTGTGCCAGAGCTTGCCGGCCTGCTCGACCAGCGCGGCCACCAGGTCCGGATCGTTGTGGCCCAGGCCGCACACGGCGATGCCGGCAGCCAGGTCGATGAACTCACGGCCCTGGCTGTCCCATACGCGGGCGCCCTGGCCTCGCTCCAGTACCACCTGGCGGGGCTTGTAGACCGGCAGGTAATAGTGCGAAAGGGAGATCAGCGGATCGGTCGCGGCGGTCATGGCAGTCGGCAGGGTTCAGGAACGCCCATTCTCGCGCCGGAACCCCTGCGGCACAATGCGCCCATGCGACCGTTTTCCGCCCCCCAGCTCAACCCCGCCACCGAGACCGGCTGGCGCCGTCGGTGGTTCGACATCATCTACCGCCATGACACCCGCCCTTCGCGCAATTTCGACCTGATCCTGGTGGTGGCGATCGTCGCCAGCATCCTGGTGGTGATGATCGACAGCGTGCAGCACCTGCATGCCGAATGGTCCACCGGCCTGTACATCCTGGAATGGGGATTCACGATCATCTTCACCGCCGAGTACCTGCTGCGGCTGGCGGTGGTCAAGCGCCCGCTGCGGTATGCAGTGAGCATCTGGGGCATCATCGACCTGCTGTCGATCCTGCCCGCCTACCTGTCGATGTTCATCCCCGGCGCGCAGAGCCTGCTGGTGGTGCGCGCGCTGCGCATCCTGCGGGTGTTCCGCATCCTGAAGCTGACCCGCTACATCGAGGAAAGCGGCGTCCTGATGACGTCGCTGTGGCGCAGCCGGCGCAAGGTGCTGGTGTTCCTGTTCACGGTGATCACCATCACCATCATCGCCGGTGCGCTGATGTACGTGATCGAGGGCCCCGAACACGGTTTCACCAACATCCCGGCCAGCATGTACTGGGCGGTGGTGACCATGGCCACGGTCGGCTTCGGCGATATCGTGCCGCAGACCGTGCTCGGCCGCTTCGTCACCTCGGTGCTGATCCTGATCGGCTACAGCATCATCGCCGTGCCCACCGGCATCTACACCGCCGAACTGGCCAGCACCATGCGTGAAGCCGAGCAGGCCGCACGCCGCGATGCGCGTGGCTGCCCGGACTGTGGGCTGGAAGGCCATGAACCAGATGCACTGCACTGCCGCAAGTGCGGCGGCAAGCTGCCGGATGCGTTCAGTCATTGATGCGAGCGCCGGCGATGTACACCGGCGCACGCTGATCACGCCATAAGCGGGAGCACTACTGGCGGTTGCTCTGGAAAACGAGCGTGTTGTATTCCTGCATCAGCTTGCTGGCCGATCCACGCGGCGCCATCGACGGCGAATCAAGCATACGCCGTTCGAAATCGCTGTAGGGCGTCTTGCTGCTGACCCGGTGCAGCCGCTCCTTGCCTTCCCGACGGAAGTTCTCGGCTTCGCGCTCGAAGCTGTTCCAGTCCAGCTTGCCCGGCTCCTGGTCAGCCACCTTCGCATGCGCTTCGTCGGAAATGCGGTTGAACGCATCCAGACGCTCGCGGGCCTTGGCCTGATCGAAATCATCCTCGCTCATCAGATCCATGATGGCCTTGGCTTCCAGCATCATCGCCAGGCGGTAGTACTCGCGCGTGCGACCCTCGGCCTGCTCCAGTGCCTTGAGCTGCTCGCGCTGGGCGGCGTCGTTCTGGCGCTCCAGCTCGGCATTGAACGTTTCGCTGGCAGCCACGAAATCCTTGAAGGCGGCCATCAAGGGCGCGTGCAGCTGCTTGCCCTTGGCGAACTGGTCGTCTTCGTAGTCCTGGCGATCGTAGTAGTCGTGCGCGTCCTTGCTGATCGGCACCAGTGCCTTCAGCGCCTGCTGGTAGTGGCCGGCAGCAGCATCGAGTTCGGCCAGCACTGGCTTGGCAGCCATCGCCTCGGTCACGGGGGCATCGCACTGCTTCATGTCGTAATCGCTGATCTCGAACGGACCGTACACCTGTGTCTCGCGACCGGTCGGGCCGGCGGCGACATCCTTGATCCAGCGCGTATAGGACTCGATGCTGCCGTGGGTCTTCGAATCAAGCGCGTTGAAGCAGCCGATGTAGGCGTTGAGCTTGGCGGCCAACTGCTGCTGCGGGTCGGACGGCGCCGCGCTGGCGTCCGGCGTGCCGGAGGCAGCGGCGCCGCCCGCAGCGGCGGGTGCCTTGCCACCGCAGGCGGCCAGGATCAACGACAGCGAAGCGGCCAGCGCCGCGACGGAAAGAGTGCGTGACATGTGCTCACATCCCTGTTGAAAACGATTACAGCCGCACATTCTAGCGCAGCAGGCCGAAGGTCGCAGCCCTCGGCCTCTTCCGGCGACGTACGATCAATCCAGGAACAGATCCGGCAGCAACGGACGCGATGGATCCACTGCGTAGCCCGAAAGATCGGTGATACCCGCCTGCGCCAGCACGTCATCGTCGATCAGGAACTGGCCATGGAAGCCCGCCGCTTCGCGCACCAGCACCGCATGCGCGGCATCAGCCATGATCTGCGGCGTGCGGCAGCCGGCCGCATCCACGCCCGGGATCATGTTGATCGCATCGGTGGCGATGACCGTGCGCGGCCACAGCGCATTCACCGCCACGCCCTGCGGGCCGAATTCCGCGGCCAGGCCCAGGGTAACGAAGCTCATGCCCATCTTCGCCAGCGTGTAGCCGGTATGCGGTGCCCACCACTTCGGCTCCAGGCTGGGCGGCGGTGCAAGGGTGAGGATGTGCGGATTCGGCGCCTGCAGCAGGTACGGCAGGCAGGCCTGCGCGCACAGGAAACTGCCGCGCGCATTGACCTGCTGCATCAGGTCGAAACGCTTCATCGGCGTATCCAGCGTACCGCGCAGCCAGATCGCGCTGGCGTTGTTGACCAAGATGTCGATGCCGCCGAAGGTATCGACCGTGGCCGCAACCGCCGCGTGCACCTGCTCTTCCTCGCGGATGTCGCACTTCAGGGCCAGGCCCTGCCCGCCTGCCGCCGTCACCGCTTCAGCCGCGGTATGGATGGTGCCCGGCAGCTTCGGATTCGGCACCGACGACTTGGCCGCAATGGCCACGTTGGCGCCGTCGCGCGCAGCGCGCAGTGCGATGGCCAGGCCGATCCCACGCGAGGCTCCGGTGATGAAAAGCGTTTTGCCCTGCAGACTGCCCACGTTCCACACTCCAGCGTATGCAATGAGCCGCTAGTATGCCGCGCCGACGCGGAGTTCACCCGGCCTTGACGATACTCGGGCCTCCAGCCAACGCACGAGGTCCACGCCATGCGCCGTTCCCGCCTGTTGCTGCCTGCCTTGGGGCTTGCCCTGCTGACTGCCTGCCAGGGCCGTTCGCCGGAACCCGGCAAGGAGCCACCCGCCGGTGACGCGCCCAGCGCGGAGAAGGCCGCCGCCGACGGCAAGATGCGCTGGAGCGAGGCCGTGGTCTGGGATGGCGATCTGAACGCATGCCGCCAGGGCGAGAATGCCGCCACCCGGGATTGCCTGCGCGATGCGATGCGAGCGGGGGGAGCAAGCGCCGAGGCGATCACCGCGGCCGAGCAACTGTCCAGCGCCGGGGAACTGGCGTATGTCACCGCCTGGCATGAGAACGAGGGGCTGGGCATTGCCACGGTCGAGTATCCCTTCCGGGCCAACACCAACGAAGGCACCCGCCTGGTCGACGCCAGCGGCAAGCGCATCGATGTGGATGCCGTACAGCTGGACGACACGCTGCGTGCCGACCCGGCCGTGCAGGAGCTGTTGAAGGCCAACCCGCAGGCCACGCCGTTCGCGCCGGCGCAATCGGCCGGAGCGACACCGCTGGAGGGCGGCGGGATCCGCCTGCTGTACCGCACACCGCTGCGCGACTGCCACGCCTGCCCGGACGTGGGCCAGCTGCAGATCGCCTATGACTTCGATGCCAAGCGCAACTTCATCGGCCAGCAGGTGGTGCCGGCGACGCCGTAACCCGGAAACGCCGCGTGTCGCCGGGCATGGCCCGGCGAGCGCAGTGTCGAATCATCGGTACGCCTGCACCTGCTTCTGCAGCAGATGCGGCACGATCAACCTGTGCACGGGCGCGACCGGCAGCATGTAGAGGCGCCCGAATGCGTTATGCGTATGCACCACCGTCACCACTTCCAGCGCATCGCCCTGCCATTGCAGGGCCAGCTGTACGCGCAGGTGGCGATCATCGTCTTCCAGCACGATGGCATCGTCATCCAGCGACTGCAGGGTGAAGATGCCCAGCCGCTGGCCGGCAGCCGGATCGTCGGTGTCCTGCACCGCACGCAATGAGCCAAGGTGCTTCATCCCAAGCAGGCGCATGCCTTGGTTGCGCAGCGCCATCAGACCATCGAACCAACCGGGAATGCTCGCGGCCATGTCGCGATAGGCCTGCAAGGCCGAGCGCCCATCACGACGGGTGGTCGCATGGCACGCATGCACGAAATCCGCACCGGGCAGCTGAGTTCGCAGCACGCTGCCCGCGCTCGGCGGCGCGCTCATCACCTGCGATGCACTCACGGCTTCGGTCCCTGCCCCTCGTTGTCTTCCCAGTGCAGGATGCGGCGGGTGACGAAGCGGTAGACCGGCTTGCCGGTGGCGAACCACAGTTCGCGCACCCACGAGGTGCGCTTGAGCACGCGCTTCTCCACCGGGGTGAGTGATTCGCGGCAGTACATGCGCTTGTGCTTGAGCAGGTGGCGCAGGTCCTCGCGGGCCAGCAGCCGCATCCAGCGCGAGCGCGGGTTGCCGATCACCGCCAGCTGGAAGTCGATCAGCGCCGGTCGCCCATCTTCAGTGACCAGCCAGTTGGCTTCCTTGGCCAGGTCGTTGTGGGCCACGCCATTGCGATGCAGCTGCTGCAGCAGGCGACGCGCGGCGCGGAACCAGGCCAGATCGCCGCGCGGCGGACGCTGGTACATGGCATCGCCGGCCATGAAGCTGCGGTCGAGGTGGCGGCCATCCCAAGCCAGCAGCTGCGGCACATCGGCCATGCCATGGATATGGCGCAGCGCGCGTGCTTCGCGACGTGCAAGCCACCACGCGGGCAACCGCAGCCACAGCGGCGTGGCCCCCAGATCGCGGCGTACGAACGGGCCATCGGGCCCTTCAACCAGAAGGATCTGACCGAAACTGTCGGCCTTCAAAGCACGGTGGGGAGCGTCTGGCGTATGCGGCATGACTCCATTCTAGGCGATGGCGCCGGTTGCAAACGGTCACGAAGCGGCTGGGAACCAGTCACCTTCACGCCCCTATAATCGGGCAATGGACTCTTCATGGATCGACGCCACGCTCGCGTGGATTGCCGCTCACCCCGTGCTGGCGGGCGCCGTTATCTTCCTCATCGCCTTCTGCGATGCGGTCATCATTCTTGGCGCCATCGTGCCGGCACTGCCACTGCTGTTCGCGGTGGGCGTGTTCATTGGCCTGGGCCAGATCTCCGGGCCGTACGCGGTGGCGGCTGCGGCATTGGGTGCGTTTGCCGGCGATGGCATCAGTTACTGGATCGGCCGCCGCTGGGGCGACCGCCTGCGTGGCGTGTGGCCGTTCAGCCGTTACCCGCAGCTGCTCGACCGGGGCGAAAACCTGTTCCGCCGCAATGCCTTCAAGAGCATCCTGGTGGCACGCTACGTCGGCGCGATCCGCCCGTTCGTGCCGGCCATCGCCGGCATGATGAAGATGCCCGCCAGCCGCTACGTGCAGGCCAGCGGCATCGCCAGCATTTCCTGGGCGGTGCTGTTCCTGGCGCCGGGCTGGATCCTCGGCGAAGCGTACGACGCGGTGGCTGCTGTGGCCGGGCGGCTGGTGGTGGTGGTCGGCCTGCTGGCAGTGATCCTTGGCCTGGTCTGGGCCATCGTGCTGTACGGCTACCGCTGGTCTGCCGCACGCATGGACAACTGGCTGGCACGCCTGCTGGACTGGTCCAACCGCCACCCGACGCTGGGCCGCTACACCGTTGGCGTGCTGGACCCGAAGCGGCGCGAATCGGTGCCGCTGGCGATGCTGGCGCTGATGCTGCTCCTGCTGGGCTGGGGCTGGTTCGCGCTGTTGACCGTGGTGGTCGCACACGGCGAGCCGCTGGCGATCGACCTGCTGGTGCACCAGGCCATGCTGGCGCTGCGCAATCCGCTGGCCGACTACCCGATGGCTGCGCTGGCGTCGCTCGGGGCCTGGCAGGTCCTGCTGCCGGCCACCGCCGCGGCGATGGGCTATCTGATCTGGCGCCGACGCTGGATGGCCGCTGCTCACTGGCTGGCGGCACTGGCCTTCGGCCTGGCGCTGACCATGCTGCTGGGCGCCACCGTGGATGTGGTGCGCCCGATCGACGCCAGCAGCGGCTTCGGCTTCCCGTCGGTGTCGGTGACCATGGCCACCATCACCTTCGGCTTCTTCGCGGTGCTGATCGCACGCGAGATGCCCGGCCGCACCCGCGTCTGGCCGTACCTGGTCTCGGGCATCGTGGTCAGCCTGATCGGCTTCTCGCGCCTTTACCTGGGCGCGCATTGGCTGAGCGACGTGATCGGCGGCATGCTGTTCGGCACGTTCTGGCTGCTGGTGCTGGGCATCGCCTATCGCCGCCGCTTCAACCGCTCGTTCTGGGTGAAGCCGGTGGCCTGGCTGTTCTACGGCGTCTTCGCCGTGGCGGCGATGTGGTACGCACCGCGCAACATCCCGGTGAAGCTGGAACGCTTCGAACCGACCCTGCCGGCCCCGCAGGCGATGGACATGCAGGCCTGGTGGCAGCACGACTGGGCCACGCTGCCGGCGCGCCGCAACGAGTTCGACGACGACCAGCGCTGGCCGCTGGACGTGCAGGTGGCCGGGCCATTGGCACCGCTGCAGGCGCAGCTGGAAGCGCGTGGCTGGAAGCGGCAGGAACAGGCAGGCTGGCAGCAGGCGCTGCTGATGCTGGACAAGAACACCGGCGCCGATGAACTGCCGGTGCTGCCGGCCACGCTGGACACCCGCGTGGAAGCACTGCTGATGGTGCGCCAGGGTGCGAAGCCGGACGAACGCTATGTGCTGCGCCTGTGGCCGGCACCCGCGCAGCTGCAGGCGGGCAACACGCCGCTGTGGCTGGGCAGTGCACAGACCCTGCGTTACGAACGCCACTTCGAATGGATCGGCATGTGGCACCCGCTGCGTGGCGTCGACCCGGCGTTGAACGCGGTGAAGGACGCCGTGCAGGGCCTGCCGCAGCGCGAGGACGTGCACAGCGAAACCGGGTTGCCGGTGCTGCGGTTGAAGACGACAACGCCCTGAGGAGGCCGCCGGGCATGACCCGGCGCTGCCGGAACACGACAGGTAGCGCCGAACCATGCCCGGCGGAGTAGCAACTGTCTTGTCAGGGGCAGCCGAGGGCCACCTCGGCGTCTCGCTTACGGGCGTTGAGGATCACCAGCATTTTGCGCATGACCGCCACGAGCGCCACCTTGCTCGCTTTGCCCTTGGCCTT